>NZ_JBHRZX010000008.1:0-26147 GCF_042649785.1 Streptococcus alactolyticus
ACTTTTTGTATATACTCAAAAAGGCTCCATAATTTCCATGGTGGATTTACCCACTACAGAAATTATAGAGCCGCTTTTTTTATCGGAATTTATGAAATTTGTTTTTCTTTTCACAAGCTTTTTGTTACAATAGAAGTAACAAATATGAGGAGATGGTATTGTGACGACTGATAAATCTATTCCTAAAGCGACAGCTAAACGGCTATCCTTTTATTATCGTATTTTCAAGCGATTCAATACAGATAATATTGAGAAAGCGAGTTCAAAACAAATTGCAGATGCCATGGGAATTGATTCTGCAACAGTCCGTAGAGATTTTTCTTACTTTGGTGAGTTAGGTCGGCGTGGTTTTGGTTATGACGTCAAAAAATTGATGAATTTTTTTGCGGATATTTTAAACGACCACTCGACCACGGCAGTTCTATTGGTAGGCTGCGGTAATATTGGACGGGCTTTACTACACTATCGTTTCCACGATCGTAACAAAATGCAAATTGTGATGGCTTTTGATACCGATGACAATGAATTGGTTGGGCAAACAACGTCAGACGGCATTCCTATTTATGGTATTTCAACCCTAAAAGAACACGTCAAAGAATCTGGTATTGAAACGGCGATTTTGACCGTGCCAAGTACCAAGGCTCAAGAGGTGGCTGACTACCTCGTCAGTGCTGGTATTCGTGGTATCTTGAGCTTTTCACCTGTACACCTCAGTGTCCCTAAAGACACCATTGTACAATACGTTGATTTAACCAGTGAATTGCAAACGCTATTGTATTTCATGAATCAATCAAAATAATCAGTCTAAAAATACCCTAGAAACAGGATGTTCTAAGGTATTTTTTATTTAAACTAAAATATGCTCCTCTTCTCGAAAACTATAATAACGGTATTTGCCAACAATAATGTGGTCCAAGCAGCAAATGCCAATCATCTCACAAGCCGTTTTGATTTTTTCGGTAAATCGCACGTCGTTTTCACTTGGATGGGGTAGGCCAGACGGGTGATTATATACGATAATCACAGATGTCGCCATGTTTTTACAAGCATAATAGAGAATTTCACGCGGTTCTGCTACTGACCGTCTAACCGTTCCAATGAAAATCGTGCGTTGCTCGATGATGTGATTTTGTGTGTCTAGGTAAATGGCAACAAGGTGCTCCTGCTTTTGTGCTCCCAATTCCAGCATCATTTTTTGCGCCAATTTTTCACTACTTAAAATGCGCTCGTTGTCTAGGCAAACGTCTTTGAAAATCCGTTTGGATAATTCAATCATGGCCTTGATTTCAATGGATTTGACTACTCCTATGCCGTTAATTTGTTGCAATTCCTGCAAAGAAAGGTGTTCCAAATCAGACAGGCGATTGATTTGTTTTAATATTTGCTGCGAAAGGGCTGAAACAGGGAGTTGCTTGGTGCCCGTTCGCAATAAAATGGCCAATAATTATTGGTTGCTTAATTGTTCGGCTCCTAAATGTTGCGGTCTTTCTCGAGGCAACTGAGAAGCGGATGCGGCATCGATTCTATACATAAAAAAGTCCCTCCACTTAATTATTCGTAAGCGAAGGAACTTGTGTTTTAATCTTTGCTGTCTTTTAAACGCAAGGTACGGTGCCAATAATGTTTGTAAAGGGCACTATAACGACCTCTATAATCTTTTTTCCAAGGCTTGTCACGTCCACAAAAATGCAAGAAAACGGTATTTTCAATGACCCAGTTCAAGTTCCACTCACCTGAACTTCTGCCGTAATAAAGCACGTTGTAGCGTGCATCGTAATTGTAGATTTGGTCTGGAATGAGCACCGTGCGATGACCATATAAAGCATTTAGAATATCTTGGTCTGGCAAAAAGAGCAGGTGACTGTTTTTCTCAATGTAATCCAAAATGTCTTTTCGAAAAACCGATTGCCTAATGGCTTCCAAATTCATCAAAAGCACGCCAGAATTGAAGTAACTTTCGACTTCAAAATTTCGCAAGCGTAGCTTATTGACCAAATTTGAAATATTACCGTCTGACGTATGGCTGGCCGCTGCGTACAATTTATCCTCCAAATCCATCTCGTAGAGGGCAACCATGTCATTTAAACACAAAATGTCTGCGTCAACATATAAGATTTTATCCAAATCTTGTGGCAAGTATTCATGTGCCAATAAACGATAATAAATGGTTTCAGGATAACGATTTGTTGTCGGTGCATCTTCAAAGGATTTCTCGCCAATCACAACAGGGTGATAATCAAGACCTAGATTATGGCAAAATGTCTCAATCGCTTCGTTTTGTGCTAGCTCCGTTTTTTGCAGTACATAAACAGAAAATTGCTGATTGGAACTGTTTTGGTGAATGGAATACAAGGTCACCATAAATTGTTGCACATAGCCATCATCGATGGCAAAGAGTAAATTCATTTTTTTCATCGTCATAGTTATTCTAAGTTGTTTGACTGGGCTTGTTGACGTTTGGCAACGTTGTCTTTAATCATTTGATAAAGACTAGCAGCAATTGGCACAGCGACAATCATTCCCAAGACACCCCAAAGTGCGCCACCGATAGTGATGGCCATCAAGACCCACATACCAGGAAGTCCAATTGACCCTCCAACGACACGCGGATAAATCACATTTCCTTCGAATTGTTGCAAAATAACCAAGTAAATCAAGAAGAAGAAAGCTTGTGAAACGGAATGAGTGGCAATGAGGATAAAACCAATGGTTGCCCCAATGTAAGCCCCAACAATCGGAATCAATGAGAAGAAGGCAACAAGGATACCGATAGTTGCTGCGTATGGGAAATCAAGCAGGAACATTCCCAAAGTGGTCAACGTTCCTAAAATCACCGCTTCAATGGTTTGACCCACGAAGAAACCGTGAAAACGCAAGTGTAAAATACCAAAAACATAGCGAATACCGTCAGCGTATTTGCTGATATAAGTATCCATCAAAACATTAAATTGACGTCCCAATTCTTCTTTACTAGCCAAGATATAGATTGAAAAAACAAGGCTAACAAAAATGTTCAAGACTGTTGAAGCAATGGTACTAACAGATGTCAACACGCCTGTTAAAACAGACAAGACTTGATTTAGGAATTGGCGACTGTAATCTGAAAGGGTGGTGGTAATATCAGACAAACTGCCAAAATAATTCAAAGATTCTTTGATGACACGATTGTCACTGATTTCCTTGATAAAATGAGAAAATCCGCTGGTATCAATCCGCAAAAGCGAATTGATACTGACGATTAAGTCTGGCAAGACAATTGAAAATAACCAAAAAATCACAAAAATAAAAGTGAGATAGGCTAAAATCATCGTTATTGACCGCTTGATTTTTTGCAAGATAGGGTGTGTCAAAAAGCGGTCATAGAGGCTCTCGTAAGCACTCATGACAATATTGACAATATAAGCAATTCCCGCACCAATCATAAAGGGAATGCTGGCTTGATAAATAGTATCAACCAAAGCCGCTCCGCTATGCCAATAAGCCTGTATGGCGTAACAAATAATGAAAGCAAAGACAACATAATAGACTTGTTTTTTCTCGAATTTCATAATAACTCCTCGTTCAACGTTCCCATTATAACAAATTAATACCAAATGCGCCATTGTGCGTTTTATGGTATCTAGTTCCTCTTATGCACACAAAAAAACTCCTAGAACATTCTAAATATTTTATCCTTTGTAAGTAAAACGTAACTTAGATTTGAGTTTTTCATAGAGCTCTACAACCTTTCGAGTCTAGTAATTCAAGGCCTAATGACTCTATAAAAAGTTATAACCTCTTCAGGCGAAGCTCCCATTATGTCCATTTGAATGTATCATCCTTAAGTGTATTATAACGTTTTTCATCAGATTTATAAAAAACTTTCTTCAAATGCCAATAAACTCGCTAAAAACATTTATATGTAGTCAGTTGGATATTTTTACAATTTTTAAAAAGTCGATAAAAGTTTGCTATGATAAAGCATACAGCTATTGAGAGAACTTGCTTTCTCTAACTGTGATTTGACAAAAGCTTGCAAGACCTGTACAATAGATGGGTTGAAATTATTCATTTTTCTGAAAATACCAACATTATTTCAATTGTTCCTGCCGTGTTTGGCTAGGCTTTTTCATAAGAAACGGTTGCAATAACACGGTCGGACTTGATATTTAGGAGTTTGATTTATGTACCATTTTCTATCTTCCTTAGATAGTTTTGTCTGGGGACCGCCTCTTCTTGTCTTTCTGGTTGGAACGGGATTTTACCTTTCTGTTCGCCTAAGACTGCTGCAAGTTTTCCGGCTGCCCAAAGCAATCAAACTGATTTTTGCTTCGGATTCTGACGGTCAAGGGGATATCTCAAGCTTTGCGGCCTTGGCAACGGCACTGGCGGCGACTGTCGGAACAGGAAATGTGGTTGGCGTTGCAACTGCTATAAAACTTGGAGGACCTGGAGCCCTCTTTTGGATGTGGATGGCTGCCTTCTTTGGTATGGCAACCAAGTATGCTGAAGGGGTTTTGGCTATCAAATACCGTACCAAAGACGCTGATGGCTTTATCGCTGGAGGGCCTATGTACTACATCGTTAATGGGATGGGGCAACAGTGGAAACCTCTAGCTATCGCTTTTTCTATTTTTGGTGTCATGGTTGCTCTCTTTGGCTCAGGAACTTTCACTCAGGTGAACTCGATTACCGACTCTCTCAAAAATACCGTCGGCTGGTCGCCACAAGTGATTAGTATTATCTTGGCTATTTTGGTCAGCATCATTATTTTTGGGGGAATCAAATCCATCTCAAAAGTCGCTGAAAGTGTTGTGCCTTTTATGGCTATCATCTACATCATCGCTACTGTGACTATTTTGCTTTCTCATGCAGACAATATTTTGCCAAGTTTGGGACTGATTTTCCAATCTGCTTTCACTGGAAAGGCTGCAACGGGTGGTTTTGCAGGGGCAACAATGGTAACAACTATTCAAGCAGGGATAGCTCGAGGCATTTTCTCTAACGAATCTGGTTTGGGTTCTGCTCCGATTGCTGCGGCGGCTGCCAAGACCAATGAACCTGTTGAGCAAGGACTTGTGTCTATGACAGGAACTTTCATTGATACCATTATCATTTGTAGTTTGACAGGGCTTGCCATCATCGTAACTGGCGGCTGGTCTAGTGACCTAAATGGTGCCATGTTGACCCAATCTGCCTTTTCATCTGTCTTTGGTAATTTTGGGGTTTATGCCTTAACCTTTAGTTTGATTCTCTTTGCTTTCACAACTATTTTGGGCTGGAGCTACTATGGCGAACGCTGCTTTGAGTTTCTATTTGGCGTGAAAGCCATTCCTGTTTACCGCGTTTTCTTTATTGCCATGGTTGCTTTAGGCGGATACATTAGTTTGGAAACCATTTGGGTCATTGCCGATATCGTTAATGGTCTGATGGCTGTGCCAAACTTAATTGCCCTACTTGCCCTCTCACCTGTTATTATCAGCGAAACCAGACGCTATTTTAACAAACACCAATAATGTACCTCTCTCTTTTTTTTCCGATTGTTAAAGGAGCTATTCTTTATGTCATCTACACCAACTTCTAATCTTCAACTGGCTAAGCGTGGCCCGATTGTTAGTATAGTGGCTTACCTGCTCATCTCGATTGCCAAATTGATTGTGGGTTATAGCATTAACTCATCTTCATTGATTGCCGACGGTTTTAACAACGTTTCGGATATTTTAAGCAATGTGACCTTGTTTATTGGTCTGCATTTAGCCAGCAAACCTGCTGACGAGGACCACCGTTTTGGGCATTGGAAAATTGAAGATTTAGCCAGCTTGATCACATCATTTATCATGTTTATCGTTGGTTTCCAAGTGCTATCGCAAACCATTCACAAAATCATTTCAGGAACAACTACTACTATTGATCCTGAAGGTGCCATTGTCGGAGTGGTTTCTGCGATTATCATGTACGGTGTTTACCTCTACAACCGTCGATTGTCTAAAAAGGTCAAATCAAGCGCCCTCGTTGCCGCTGCCAAGGATAATCTTTCTGACGCCGTTGCTTCTATCGGAACGTCTGTTGCCATTATCGCCGCTTCTTTCCACTTAGTCATCATCGATAGATTGGCTGCCATTGTCATTACTTATTTCATCTTGAAAACGGCTTATGATATTTTCATGGAAAGTGCCTTTAGCTTATCAGATGGTTTTGATGACAAGGAACTCAAAAAATACAAAGAAGCCATTTTAAAATTACCAAAAGTCACTGCGGTTAAATCATTGCGCGGACGTTCATACGGAAGCAATATCTACCTCGATATCGTGGTTGAAATGAACCCTGATTTGTCTGTTTATGAAAGCCATGAAATCACGGAACAAATCGAACGCTTGCTTAATCAAGAATTTTCGATTTACGATACCGATGTTCACGTAGAACCTGCCGCTATCCCAGAAGATGAAATTTGGGAAAATGTTTACCACAGACTCCAAAAAAATGAAAAAATCATTCTCTCAAAAATCCCTGATTACGAAGAATTATTGGCAGATAACTTCCGCTTGATTTCAGACGACGGTCAGACTTATTCTAAAGAAGAAATGATTGCGCGTCAAAGACATTATGTCAGTCAATTTGAAGATTTTGAGATGACATCTATTAGCCAAAAAACCAAATTGATTACTTATACGCTTGGAGGAGAGGCTCACACCAGCATTTGGCGCCGCCAAGAAAATTGGTACCTCGTCTTCCACCAAATCACTCCAAAAAAATAAAAAAATACGAAACCCCATCTCTGAGTAGAGATGGGGTTATTTGTTACCAAATATAAGGAATTAAGCGATAACGTACTTTCTTTTGATATTCTGTATAGCCTGTTAGTTCCTTTGACAACACCTGCTCTTCATTTTTTAGCCTTTTGATAATCATGATTGGATATGGTAAAAAAACTAAAAAAGCAATTAAAGAGCCCAGTACTAAAGGCATCGTCAGAAACAGAATAATTGTTGCACTGTACATCGGATGTCTAACAAGACCGTACAAGCCTGTATTAATGACTTTCTGTTCTTCTTCTACCATAACGGTACGAGATAAGTAGGTATTTTCTCGTAAAACTTCTGCATAAAGCGCATAAGCTAGAAGAAAAAGAAGAGCAGAAACTTTGGAAATAATTTGTGGTAGTGGCAGCCAATCTAATCGAAAATCCAATCCTGCTAAGATAAAGCCCACTACAAACATAAAACCCGTAGCCGCAATAATTTTTCTTTGCTCCCCTTGTTCTTCTTTTACCTTCAAGCGCCTGCGCAACAAGTCAGGATTTTTAACCATCAAGACCAGTCCTGCTAGAAACATAGGAACAAACAAGATAACCATGAGCAAAATAGCGTTTGGATAATTTAGCGTCCCCGCAGGAATAAACAAAAGAGCAGCAACCAGAACAACACCTAACAGAAATTTGAGTAAAGCACTAAGACATAACGTGAAAGTCATACAGGACTCCTAACTAGGTCAGAATAGACGGGCACTCCTATTCCTTAACCGATTGCGTTGCGACGTCTTCGCCAAACCATTTTTGGGAAATCTTTTGGAAAATTCCTTTTTGATAAAGTGTTTTGAAACCTTGGTTAATTTTTTCAACTAGCGTTTTGTCAGCTTTTCTCGCTCCAACTGCAAAATCTTCGCCTGTAAATGCACTCGGAATGATGTTGTAGCGGTCCAGCTCGCCTTCTTGTTTCAAGTAATAATTGGCATACACTTCATCAATCAACAAGCCATCAATACGGTTGTTTTTCAAATCAATGAGGGCTTGCGTCAGCGTTTCATACTGTGTGGCATCCTTGCCAGCTACGATATCTTTTAAGACTTTTGGCGAGGCTAAAAAGGCATCATAACCTGACGAACCTGACTGTACGCCTAAAGTCTTGCCCTTCATGTCCGCAAAATCCGTAATGCCAGATGATTTTTTCGTCACCAACACTTGTTTGTTAATCATGTAGGGATTGGTGAAGCGGACTTTTTCTTCCCGCTCCTTAGTCATAGAATAGCCATTCCAAATCAAATCAATAGTGCCATTGTTTAACTCGGTTTCTTTCATATCCCAATCAATGGGCTGCCAATTAACCTTGATGCCGTATTCTTTAAAGACTGCATTGGCTAAATCAACGTCAAATCCTGTGTAGGTGCCATCTCGGTCCTCAAATCCCATGGGAACGAAGGTATTGTCAAAACCAATCGTGATTTCACCTTTTTTCACATAACTATTCCACTGGTCAGTGCTGGCTGCTTTCTTTTTAGCTGATAAATCACACCCACTCAAAGCCATCAGCAAAAGAAGGAGCGTTGTGACTATTGTCCATTTTTTAAATGTCATTTACCCACCACCTCTACTTGGGATTGATTTTTAAAATATGGTCGGAAATGGTTTCGGCAAAGGCCAAATCATGGGTTACGACAATCTGCGTCATGCCTGCTTCACGATTTTGCAAGAGTAGTCTTTCCACTTCTTGACGCAGCTCAGGGTCTAGTGCCGAAGTTGGTTCGTCATAGCCAATGATTTCAGGGTCAATCATCATGGCCCGTGCCAAAGCCACACGCTGCTTTTGCCCTCCAGATAGGGAATAAGGATAGGCGTTAACGTGTTCGCCCAAGCCCAAACGACGCAACAAGCCCATGGCTTTTTCAGTTGCTGCTTCTTTACTCATTCCCATGGTTTTGGTAGGAGATAAAATCAAATTATCTAAAACTGATAAATGGGGAAATAATTGAAAATCTTGGAAAACAAAGCCCAGCAAGTTGAGGTTTTCCAAGTGGTCAATGGGAAAGGTTTTGCCATTATAGATGATGCTACCAGAATCAATTTTTTCAAGTCCTGCTAACATACGAAGCAAGGTCGTCTTTCCCCCACCAGATGGTCCAACAAGGGATAAAATCTTGCCATCTTCAATGGTTAGGTTGAAATGATCAAAAATCTTTTTTTGACCAAACTGTTTGGAAATATTGCGTAATTCTAACATTGGTCACCTTCTTATTTGTAATAATCAAATTTCTTTTCTGTTTGTCGTGAGATGATCGTCACTACACCAATCATCAGCAAATAAAGTGCCCCTGCGATAAACATCGGTGCCAGTGAGGCATCACGGTTGGTTGCTGTTTTACTAGCAAGCAACAAGTCGCCTACCCCCAAGACATAGACCAAAGAAGAGTCTTTGACCAAGTTAATGGTTTCGTTAAAGACGCTTGGGAGAACGATTTTGAACACTTGTGGCAAAATGACATAAAAAATAGTCTGAAACGGGCTTAATTTTAAGACCTTAGCCGCTTCGTATTGCCCTTTAGGAATGGCAGCAATCCCACCACGGAAAATCTCAGCAAAATAGGCCGCGTAATTCAACGTAAAGGCCACAATGGCTGCTGGTAAACGGTCCATAACAATGCCGATGTTTGGCAAGACATAATACAAGAAAATCAATTGCAGCAGCAAAGGGGTACCACGCATAACCCAAACGTATAGGGTTAACAGCCATTCTAACGGTTTAAACTTAATCTGCATCAAAAACGCTAAGACGGCACCAAGAGGAATTGATAAGATAATCACAATGAAAAAAATCTCAATAGTTACCTTTGCACCGTCCAATAAGCTTGGCAGAATTTCCAAAATATAAGACATGTACTCTCCTAAATTAAAATTTATTCTATTATACCAAAATTTTCAGACGATTTGGGTCATATTAGAAGGATTTTTCACTTGATTTCAGAAAAAAAGAAAGCAGGCTAAAACCTGACCTTCTTATTTTTTCTCAATTGGTGCCACACTTGCCAAGAGTTTTTTAAGCCCAACTTCTGGGAAATTGATTTTTAACTCTTGGGTTTGACCTGAACCTGTCACTGACAATACCGTGCCATCACCCCATTTTTTATGGTGGGCAATGTCGCCGATTTGCCAATCAATAGCCTCTTTGCTAGCCGAAGCACTTTGCCCAAACGGCACTGCCTTGCCAGCTTTTGCAAATGGCTGCGCACCGCGGCTTGATTGTGGTTGTACCTTGGCTTTGCGAGATTGAATCGCTTGTTGCAAGCTCATGCCCTGCCCAAATGACATGGTGTCATCACCACCACTATAACGCACTCCATAGGATGAATTGGCTGGGCGTGCTAAGCCTTGGTATTGCAACAATTCTTCGTCAATTTCACGGATGAAGCGTGACGGACGGTTGTAATTGGTCTTACCAAACAAAGTTCGCGTGTTAGCATTGGTCAAAAAGAGGAGCTTTTCAGCGCGGGTAATCCCAACATAAGCTAGGCGGCGCTCTTCTTCCAACTCGTCTTGGTCCTCAGTTGCGCGTGACAATGGAAAAACCCCTTCTTCCATACCAATCAAAAAGACAATTGGAAATTCCAATCCCTTGGCGGCATGCAAGGTCATCAAGGTCACTTCGGCACTCTCTGCTTCGCCATCGTCAGTATCAGCAATCAAAGCCAAATCATTCAAGAAACGGCTGAGTTTTTCAAGACCCGTTTCCCCTTCTGGGGCATCTTCTTGATTGTCATCAAAGTTTTTGGTAACCGTCAAGAATTCTTCGATATTTTCAATACGTGCTTGGCTTTCCAGTGTATTTTGCAAACGAAGAGCTTCTAAGTAGCCTGTCTTGTCAAGGACTGCTTCCACCAATTCGGTAACCGTCATGCCATCAAGCCCATCACGCAAGGTCATGAGTAATTGCGCCAAATCCCAAACAGCTTGTGCAGCTTTTCCTTTGACACCTGATAACATGATGTTAGCCGACGCTTCTAACAAACTCATTTGTTGCTGGCTGGCAAAATCACGGATTTTATCCAAAGTTCCAGGCCCCACACCACGTTTTGGCTCGTTAACAATACGCTCGTAGCTGATGTTGTCTGCTGCATTGGCAATGACATTGAGGTAAGAAATCACGTCACGGATTTCCCTACGACTGTAGAATTTGGTTCCACCAACCATGGTGTAAGGAATGTTCGATTTCAGCAAGGCTTCTTCAATGGTACGAGATTGGGCATTGGTACGGTAGAGAACCGCAAAATCTTTGAAGTTTCGCCCTGTTTCACGCACAATATTGTCAATCGTTGAGGCAACAAAAACAGCTTCCTCACGCTCATCACGCGCACGGTAATAAACAATAGATTCCCCAGTTTCATTATCCGTCCGCAAGGTTTTTGGACGGCGGTTGCGGTTGTTTTTAATCACGCTGTTGGCTGCCTGCAAGATATTTTTGGTTGAACGGTAGTTTTGCTCCAGCAAAATGGTCTTGGCTTCTTTATAATCTTTTTCAAAATCAAGGATATTTTGCATATCCGCCCCACGCCAGCCATAAATGGATTGGTCGGCATCCCCCACAACACAGATGTTTTGGAAACGTGACGCCAACAATTTTACCAACTGGTATTGCGCGTGGTTGGTATCTTGATACTCATCCACATGAATGTACTGGTAACGTTGCTGGTAATAAGCCAAGACATCAGGATTTTTGTCAAACAAACGCAAGGTTAGCATGATAAGGTCATCAAAGTCCATAGCTTCGCTCTGACGCAATTCCTCTTGGTAAGCCTTGTAACATTTGGCAACAATTTGCGAATACATATCGTTGGCTTGTTTTTCGTAAGCCACTTCATCTAGCAAATCGTTTTTGGCATTTGAAATGGTCCCTAAAATGGCTCTCTCATTCCATTTCTTAGGGTCCAAATTTAGATTTTTGAGAATACGTTTCATCAGGGTGCGTTGTTCCCCAGGGTCAACGATAGTGAAATTACGATTGTAACCAATATGGTCAGCATCACGACGCAAAATGCGCACACACATGCTATGGAAGGTCGCAATCAAGGTATCCTTGGTCGCAGGGTTTAGTTTCATAGCACGTTCACGCATTTCACGCGCAGCTTTATTGGTAAAGGTAATTGCCAAGATATTCCAAGGATTGACAAATTTTTCATCAATCAAATAAGCAATTCGGTGGGTCAAGACACGCGTTTTACCAGAGCCAGCCCCTGCCATGATTAGCACAGGACCTTCTGTCGTTTCAACCGCAAGTCTTTGTTGGTCATTCATTCCTTCTAATAATGGATTCATTGTCTAATACCACGGCTTACCTCACTAGCTAAGTCCGTGTGTTATTCCTCCTAGATAAATAGTCATCAAGATAATGCTTATCTATTGTACCATTTTTTAGAAAAAATGGGGTCCCTTGTCGTTACTTTGTCTGACAGATGCTCAAGAAATAAGAATGAATGCTGTCGTTCTCATCCACCTCAGGATGAAAGGCCAAGCCCAGCTGATTGTGAAAGCGTGCAGCCACAATCTTACCATCTTTTTCAGCTAAAACCTCAACACCCTCGTCAACTTGGTTAATATAAGGCGCTCGAATAAAGGTTGCGGGGACCTCACCCAAATCTCCGAATGAAAGCGGCGTATTAAAGCTCCCCAATTGCCTGCCGTAAGCATTGCGTTTTACCGTGACAGGTAAAGTCGCCAAATGTGTACTCTCTTGGTCTTCAATCTGCTGAGACAGTAAAATCAAGCCTGCACACGTGGCAAGCACAGGCAAACCAGCATCAATTTTACTTTTTAAAGGTTCTAGCATCCCTAAATCACGCAATAATTTGCCCTGAACCGTTGATTCCCCACCAGGTAAAATCATGCCGTCCAAGGGAGCTTGCAAATCTTTAGCCTGTCTAATGTCAATGGTTTTGGCTCCCAAAGCGACAATTTTTTGGCGGTGTTCAGCAAAATCTCCCTGTAAGGCTAAAATCCCAATCACTACCATAAAAACCTCCTAGATGCCACGTTCTGCCATGAGCAGTTGAATCTCGTCTTCGTTAATTCCCACCATGGCTTCGCCTAAATTTTCTGATAATTTTGCCAACAATTGTTTGTCTTGGTAATTGGTCACGGCTTGCACAATCGCACGCGCACGTTTTTCAGGGTCACCTGATTTGAAAATACCAGAACCAACAAAGACCCCTTCTGCTCCCAAATGCATCATCAAGGCTGCATCTGCTGGTGTTGCTACCCCACCTGCCGCAAAGAGAACAACTGGCAATTTGCCTGTTTCATGCACGTCTTTGACCAAGTGATAAGGCACTTGCAGTTCTTTAGCAGCAAGGTAAAGTTCATCATCACGAAGCGACTGGAGGCGTGCCGTTTCTTGATTTAACTGACGTAAATGGCGAACAGCCTGCACCACATCTCCTGTCCCAGGTTCTCCTTTTGAACGAATCATGCTAGCCCCCTCAGCCACACGGCGTAATGCTTCCCCAAGGTTTTTAGCCCCACACACAAAAGGCACCTCAAATTGAGTTTTATCAATGTGATAGCGGTCATCTGCTGGCGACAAAACCTCGCTCTCATCGATATAATCAATCTCAATCGCTTCTAAAATCTGAGCCTCAACAAAATGCCCAATACGCACCTTGGCCATAACAGGAATAGAAACCGCTGCTTGAATTTCTTGAATCATTTTAGGGTCACTCATGCGAGAAACACCGCCAGCTGCTCGGATATCCGCAGGAATACGCTCTAGTGCCATAACCGCACAAGCTCCAGCAGCCTCAGCGATTTTCGCTTGTTCAGGTGTCGTGACGTCCATAATCACGCCCCCTTTTAGCATCTGAGCCAATTGTTTATTGAGTTGATAGCGTTGGTTTGTCATAAAAATACCTCATTTACTTTTTGATTGCTTTTCATTATAATAAAATCTGACATGGTATCAAGTGCCATTTTAAAGATTTTTAAAAAGGTCAGATTGGAGAATTATGCTAACTTACACTTTGGACGCACAGGCCAAAATCCCACTTTACGAACAACTGTATCGAGCGATAAAAACAGACATTACCAAGGGCGTCCTAAGGTCGCAGGACAAATTGCCCTCAAAAAGAAGCCTAGCCAAGCATCTAGGCGTTTCCATTGTAACGGTGGAAACCAGTTACCAGCAATTAAAGGCAGAAGGTTACATTTACAGCCAAGCTAAAAAAGGCTTTTTTGTAGCAGATATCAAGTCTCAACGTCCGATGGTGAGAAAAACAGCAAGGTTAGTTTCTCTTCCAAAAACCAGGTCAGATGATACCTCGCCCAGCCTTAACCTTAGCAATAATCAGACCAATCCTGAAACCTTTCCCTTTGCCACTTGGTCCAAATTGCTCCGTCAGGTGCTTAATAACCACCAAACTGAATTGATGCAAGCCTCACCCAGCCAAGGGCTTTGGGAACTCAGACAAGCTATTGCCCAACATTTAAATGATTACCGTGGCATGGTGGTGGACCCTAGGCAGATTGTCATCGGGGCGGGAACGGAATACCTCTACACCCTACTGATTCAGCTGCTGGGTCTAGATAAGACTGTGGCGGTGGAGGAGCCTTCCTATCCTAAAATCACCAAGATTTACCGACAATTCAACATGACACAAGTCCCCATTGCAATGGAAAAAGACGGGCTTAGTGTGGCACAACTCCAAAAAGGATTACATCAGCATCCACGAACAAGAATCAGGGCTGCACTTTATCATGACTATTGACAGCCACTTGTCTGAAGATGCCATTTGCCAGAAAAGTCGGCAAAAAGGCTTGCAACTAACGCCTATCTCCCACTACTACCAACACCACACGCCCCAATCTACCAATGCCTTCATCGTGAACTATGCCAATATTACGGCCCCACAAATTGAGCAAATTATCCAAATGTTGACGGAAATTCTCCTATCAGAGAGTTAGTTTCCAAACATTTTAGAATATCTCATTGACAAGGTTCGCTTTTTTTGTTATCATATTTGAAAATTTAATAGCAAACCGAATGATGTTATTCAGGAGAAGAAAGGTTTTCCTTTCGCCGAAGGAGTTACGCTCTCAGGTGTCTAAGACAGGACTGGATGACGGACGGACTTCTGGAGAGACCTGATGATGACAATCATCACCACGTTAGAAACGTGGATACAGGCGCCGAAGGGGCAAAGTTGTCACAGACAACTCAAACTCTCAGGCAAAAGGACAGAAGATAAGAAATACTTGTAGGCTCTTGTTTTTTTGAGTACCAGCAGGTATTTTCCTATCACTTTTCAGGAGTTATCGTAATGATAGCTCCTTTTGTAATAGCATCGTTTGGGGGATATGGTATAGGGAGAAAAAGAATGATGCTCAATTTTTTTAACAGTCTTGACAATGTCGTCTGGGGTGCACCACTGCTTATCTTGCTAGTGGGAACAGGCTTTTACTTCACTGTTCGCCTTGGCTTACTCCAAGTCACGCGATTGCCAAAAGCCTTTCGCTTAATTTTTGCGGATGACAAAGGGCAAGGGGATATTTCCAGTTTTGCTGCCTTAGCGACTGCACTTGCCGCCACTGTTGGAACAGGAAACATCGTGGGAGTTGCAACCGCTATCAAATCAGGTGGTCCAGGGGCGCTATTTTGGATGTGGGTTGCTGCTTTCTTTGGAATGGCGACCAAGTACGCTGAGGGACTTCTAGCTATCAAATACCGTACAATCGATGACAACGGGGAAGTTTCAGGTGGCCCCATGTACTACATTGTCAATGGGATGGGCAAACGCTGGAAACCTTTGGCAACCTTCTTTGCCATTGCAGGTATCTTAGTCGCTTATTTTGGAATTGGAACGTTTTCTCAGGTTAATTCCATCACATCATCACTTGAAAATTCCTTTGCGCTATCGCCTCAGATTGTCAGCATTGTGATTGCCGTCATCGTGGCTATTGTTATCTTTGGCGGTATCCAATCCATTTCAAAAGTTGCTGAAAAAGTGGTGCCTTTCATGGCCGTCGTTTACATCACGGCAACATTGATTGTTATTTTTGTGCATAGTGAGCAAATCGTGCCTGCTTTTAATGCTATTTTCAAAGGAGCCTTCACTGGTACGTCTGCTGTTGGTGGATTTACGGGTGCGGTTGTTAAAGAAGCTATTCAAAAAGGGATTGCACGCGGAGTCTTTTCAAATGAATCTGGGCTTGGTTCTGCTCCTATCGCGGCTGCAGCTGCCAAAACAAAAGAGCCTGTGGAACAAGGGCTTATCTCAATGACAGGGACTTTTATCGATACCATTATCATTTGTACCTTAACAGGACTTTCTATCATGGTAACAGGACAGTGGAAAGTCGCAGGACTCGAAGGGGCACCACTTACCCAATCAGCCTTTGCATCTGTTTTTGGAACACCAGGTATTCATGCTTTAACCTTCTGCCTTGTTTTGTTTGCTTTTACAACTATCCTAGGCTGGTCTTACTACGGTGAACGTTGTTTTGAATTCCTTTTTGGAACCAAATACATCAAACTCTACCGTATTATCTTTGTCATTATGGTTGCCTTGGGTGGTTTCCTCAAACTGGATTTGATTTGGGTGCTTGCTGACATCGTGAATGGTCTAATGGCTCTACCAAACCTAATCGCTTTGTTGGCTCTTTCACCAATCATTATTTCAGAAACCAAAGATTACTTTGTTCGTCAAAAACAAGCAGCTGACGCTGAAGAGTTGGTAGGGTTAGCAGATAACTTAGTTGAAGACTAAAAAAGAGAGAAATTTCCCTCTTTTTATGTTCTTATTTTGATTTGATATAGTTGACACCATCTGCTTTAGGAGCCACGGATTGACCAAAGAAGGCTGCTAAAACAACAATTGTTAAGACGTATGGTGTGATTTTGAGGTAAACAGATGGAATGTTTGAGAAGAGCGGTAATTGTGCTCCGATGATTGCCAATGATTGTGACAAGCCGAAGAATAGACTTGATAGCATGGCACCGACTGGATTCCAACGTCCGAAAATCATGGCTGCAAGAGCGATAAATCCAGGTCCTGCGATCGTTGTAACGGCGAAGTTATTTGAAATGGTTTGAGCATAAACCGCACCACCAATACCACCGAAGAACCCTGAAATCATAACCCCTAAATAACGCATGAGGTAAACATTGATTCCAAGTGTATCCGCTGCTTGAGGGTGTTCACCAACAGAACGGAGGCGAAGACCAAAGCGAGTCTTGAACAAGATAAACCAAGATACAAATGAAATAAGAATAGCCACATAAGCAACCAATGACGTGTTGTTGAAAAAGACTTGACCGATAAATGGGATATCTTTTAAAACAGGGAATGAGAAACGACCAAAGGTCTCTGAAATGGTATTGGTTTGTCCTTTACCAAATAAGAAACGGCAAAGGAAAACGGCTAGTGACGGAGCAATCAAGTTCAATACCGTACCAGACACGATATGATCTGCACGGAAGTTAATGGTCGCAACAGCATGAAGAAGAGAAAATAGAAGTCCTACAACTCCTCCCACCAAAGAAGCAATCCAAGGTGTCGCACTGCCAAACACATCTGCACAGCTTAGATTGAAGAGAACCCCTGAGAAAGCCCCCATAACCATGATACCTTCAAGACCAACGTTGACAACCCCACCACGTTCTGAGAAGGTTCCACCGATACTTGTGAAAATAAGTGGTGCAGAATAAATGAGCATGGAAGAAACTAATAAGGCTAATGTTGTTGTAAAAGTCATTTTATTTTCCTCCTTCTACTTTTTTAGAGTTAAGAAAACGACGGATAATGTAATCAGAACCAACAAAGAAGATAATGAAAGCTGAAATAACATCAACAATCTCTGAAGGAACGCCAATCATACCAGTCTTACCAACGGAAAGTACTGCATACAAGAAAGCTGCAAACGGAATCCCAATGGCATTATTGATCGCTAATAGTGATACGGCCATACCATCCCAACCAATGCTAAGTGAACTTGTTTGCGTATAAACATTTTCAAAAGTTCCAAGTCCTTCGACTGTTCCACCAAGTCCTGCAATGGCACCTGAAATCACCATAGACATGATGATAAGGCGTTTTGATGGCATCCCTGCATATTCTGAAGCATGTGGGTTAATCCCCACAGAAGTGATTTCATAACCAAGTGTGGTTTTCTTCATCATAAACCATACGATAACCACAGCAATTAAGGCAATGAAAATACCGATATTAATACGTGAGTGGTCCGTCAAGTTAGACAACCATTCAATTTGATAAGATGCGTTTTGAGAAACTTTGATCGTAGCTTCTGTCGTACGCATGATGCTATCTGAAAAGACGTCTTGAATGAGGTATTGTGTTGAGTACAAGATAATGTAGTTCATCATGATAGTTACAATAACTTCACTTGTTCCAAGATAAGCACGTAAAATACCTGGGACAGCTGCAGCCAATCCTCCAGCCACAAGACCAATCACAATAGTACAAAGAACTGAGATTGGTTTTGGCAAATCAGGGAAAGAAAGGGCAAACCAGCCAGCCATTACCCAACCAATCAAGGCTTGTCCTGGAAGTCCGATATTGAAGAAACCAGCTTTAGAAGCAACTGAGAAACCAAGGGCAATCAAGATAAGTGGCCCCATAGCACGAAAAATTTCACCAATATTTTTGATAGAACCAAATGCAGTGTAAAGCAAGTCGTTATAAGCCCAAAATGGGTTATAACCAAAGATGAGCATGAGCACTGCTCCTAGTAACATCCCTAGAAAAACAGCTATTAAAGGAACTGCCCAGCGTTGTGTTTGTTTAGACATTAGCTTCCTCCTTTGTCACATGGCCCCCAGCCATCAAAATACCAAGTTCTTGTTTGTTTGTTTGACTAGCATCTAGCATACCTTGAATTTTACCATCGTGAATAACGGCAATACGGTCAGAAACATCCAAAATTTCATCCAATTCAAAACTAATCACTAAGACAGCTTTCCCTTTGTCACGTTCTGCAATTAAACGTTTACGGATGTATTCAATCGCACCGACGTCCAAACCACGGGTTGGTTGGCTAACGACTAACAAATCAGGGTTCAAGTCAATTTCACGAGCGATAACGGCTTTTTGTTGGTTACCACCTGAAAGTGAGCCAGCTGATACTAATTCATTTGCCGCACGAACGTCAAATTCTGACATCAATTTGCGAGCATGTTCATTAATGTTTTTATAATTCAAGAAACCATTTTTGCTAAACGGCTCTTTGTAGTACGTTTGCAAAACAATGTTTTCAGCAATGGTCATATCAAGAACCATTCCGTCACGGTGGCGGTCTTCTGGCACATGCCCAACACCAAGTTCTGTAATTTTACGTGGACGTTTGTTGGTCATGTCTTCACCTTTGATAACAATGCGACCTGATTCGACTTTGCGAAGTCCAGTAATGGCTTCTACCAATTCACTTTGACCATTGCCATCAATACCAGCAAGCCCGACAATTTCACCCGCACGCACATCCAATGACAAATTCTTCACGGCCGGCACTCCACGATTTTCATTAACCACCAAATCTTTAACAGACAAGACAACTTCTTTTGGATTAGCTGCTTGTTTTTCTGTTTTGAAGGAAACGGCACGTCCAACCATCATCTCAGCCAATTCTTCACTGGTTGAATTAGCAACTGGAACAGTTTCAATAGATTGACCGTGTCTGATAACCGTTACCCTGTCGGCAACCGCACGAATTTCGTCCAATTTGTGCGTAATCAAAATGATTGATTTGCCTTCTTTAGTCAAATTACGCATGATATTTAGCAATTCTGCGATTTCAGACGGTGTCAAAACGGCTGTCGGCTCATCAAAGATGATAATGTCAGCGCCACGATACAAGATTTTCAAAATTTCCACACGTTGTTGTGCACCGACTGTTATGTCTGAAATTTTAGCAGAAGGATCCACCGCTAAACCATATCGTTCCGACAAAGCTTTGATCTCTTCGCTAGCTTTTTTCAAATTAAGCACACCACCTGTTGAGATTGTTTCATTCCCCAAAATGATGTTTTCAGCAACTGTGAACGCTTCAACCAACATAAAGTGTTGGTGCACCATTCCGATTCCTATTTTTGAGGCTTTAGCAGGCGAATCCAGTTTAACCTTTTCACCTCTTACCAAAATATCCCCGCTGGTTGGTTGTAATAAACCTGAGAGAATGTTCATCAATGTTGATTTACCTGCACCGTTTTCTCCCAAAAGTGCATGAATCTCACCCCTACGAACATCTAAATTAATATGGTCATTGGCAACAAAATCACCAAATTTTTTAGTAATGTCACGCATTTCAATGACTTTTTCTTCTGCCATGTTAATCCTTTCAATATAATTATCTTTAAGTCAGTTAAGCCCATTACTCTCATTAATGAGCTTAACTGAGGAGAAAATTAAAAGTTCCTCAGCTGTTAAAAAGGCGACCTCTCGGCCGCGCTTAAAGAACGACAATTAATCACTTAAACCATCTGGAACAGTGATGTCACCGTCGATAATTTTTTGTTTTGCTGACTCAACAGCTTCCTTAATGTTGTCAGGAAGGCTGCTTGTTGTAATATCAATACCACCATCAGCAAGACCATATGTTTTTGTTTGGTCACCCTCAAACTTCTTGCCTTCAAGTTGCTCGTTAGAGATATCTTGAACGACTTGGCCAACTTTCTTGATTGTAGAAGTCAAGACAAAGTTAGATTCTTCTTTGTTTGAAGCTTTGTAGTCACCTTCGTCTGCTTGGTCACGGTCAACACCGATAACCCAAACTTTTTTATCACTATCTGCCGGTAATTTTTCATCGATTTCTTTGGCTTCAGAGAATACACCAGTACCTGAACCACCAGCTGCTTGATAGATAACGTCAGCACCACCAGCGTACATAGTCGCAGCAATTGTCTTACCCTTAGCAGAATCAGCAAATGAACCAACGTATTGAACATCCACTTTGATTGAACTATCTACTGATTCAACACCAGCCTTAAATCCAGCTTCAAAACGTGTGATTGTATCTGATTCAACACCACCTACAAAACCAACGTGTTTTGTTTTACTTTGCATAGCGGCAGCGATACCAGCAAGGTAGGCTCCTTCGTTATCTGCGAACAGAACACTCTCAACGTTGTCGTGACCAGAAACAACATCATCAACGATAACGTAGTTAACGTCTTTATTGTCTTGAGCAGCCTGATCTATAGCATCGTGAAGGTTGTAACCAATACCAAAAACAAGGTTGTAACCATTTGAAACAGCAGAATCAAGGTTTGTCGCGTAATCTGACTCACTATTAGATTGGAAGAATGTGTAGTCAGTATCTTTCTTCAAATCGTGTTCTTTGCCCCAAGCTTGAAGACCTTCCCAAGCTGATTGGTTAAATGATTTATCATCAATACCACCAGTATCTGTAACAAGGGCAACTTTCACTTTAGAATCTGAATCAGATGATGAGTTAGAACGACTACATGCAGCTAGACTCAATGCTGCAACGGCAGCAAGACCAAGACCAACAATTTTTTTGTTCATGAAAATGAACTCCTCCTTAAAAATACACGCAATAAGATTGCAAATTTATCGAGTCAGACGACTCAATCCATACAACAGGCTATAAAGCTTTAAAACTGTGGCATCAACCACATGACTATCATCACGACCGTCTTTATTATCAAGTTACTAAAAAGTTCAGTAACCTTCTGTCACGGTTTCACCACTAACTATGGCAACACCTGATGACGTTCCAATTCGAGTAGCACCTGCTTCAATGAAAGCTTCAGCATCTTCGTAAGAACGTGCACCGCCAGCTGCCTTAACGCCAATATTAGGGCCAACCGTTTCACGCATCAACACGATATCTTCAACCGTGGCGCCAGCCGCTGAAAAACCAGTTGAGGTTTTCACAAAATCTGCGCCAGCAGATACCGCTAATTGACACGCTTTAACTTTTTCGTCATTGGTAAGCAGACACGTTTCAATGATGACCTTGACCAACTTGTCTTGGCTAGCCTCAACAACTGCACGAATATCTGCTTTTACGACTTCGTACTGACCTGATTTTAACTGACCGACGTTGATAACCATATCGATTTCATCTGCACCGTTTGCGATGGCATCTTTAGTTTCAAAAGCTTTTACGCTGCTTGTGTTTGCTCCCAAAGGAAAGCCAACCACTGTACAGACTTTTACGCCAGTACCAGCCAAGGTTTTCGAACAATGAGCCACCCAAGTCGGATTGACACAGACGCTAGCAAACTGATACTCAACCGCTTCTGAAAGCAAGTGATCAATTTGCTCTTGGGTACTTTCGGGTTTTAATAACGTATGATCAATGTACTGATTAATAGGCATTTTTGCCCCTTTCTGATCTATTTTGATCGTTTCCTAAAAAACAAACCCTTTATATTTTACCATTTTTTTCAAAATATGTAAGTCCTTTTTATCATTTTTTTACAATGAAACAAAATTGTAAAATCCGAAGTATCCTTCTATCAAGAAAAAAACAAGGAAATTGCCCTAAAATCCGATAATATCAATTGTGACAACCATGTCATATTTATTTATAAACATAAGAACTATCGGATTTTACTGAACTTTTTCATCTTATATATAGCTAATTGACAAGAATTAGTAAGGGAGAGGAAATAGTTTTGCCCGCTTTTTTCTATTATTATTTTATAAAAATTCTAATAATGTTATATAAATATACAAAACCTTTTCTAAAGAAGGCTACTAAGGCCCTTTAGAAAAGGTTGGTTCACTCTTTAATGCTTTGTAAAATATAATAACCTTTGTCGCGTTTTAAAATGGTAGCATTGCCAAAAACGTCCTCCATTTTAGCTTTGGCACTTGGTGCTCCTTGCTTTTTCTGAATAACCAGCGTCAAGCTACCACCCGAATTAAGATGCGTGATGCTTTCACCAATCATTTCATGCACAATTTGTTTTCCTGCTCTAATAGGAGGATTGGTGATGATGTAATCAAAAATTCCTTCCACTTGCTCATAGACATTTGACTGGAAAATAGTGGCCGAAATCCCATTTTTCTCAGCGTTTTTACGGGCCAAGTCAAGGGCACGGTTATTGACATCAACCATGGTTGGCTTCACTCCTTGCACCTTTGCTAAGGCAATTCCTAAGGGACCATAACCACACCCAAGGTCCAAAAGCGTCTTTCCTGCTTCAAAAGAAACCGCATTGAGAAGCACTTGACTTCCATAATCAATCATTTTTTTAGAAAAAACACCAGAATCGGTCAAAAAAGAAAAGTGTTGTCCTAACAAGGTAACCTTCAACTCATGAATATCGTGAGCGCTGTCTGGATTTTCTTCATAATACATATTTGTCTTTGTCATTTCCCTACTCCTTCTCAAACGTTTTATTATTTTATCATATATTGTAATGGTTTTCAATTAGATTATAAAATGCTATAATGAAGTAATAACCTCAGTAGGAGCGTAACATGACACGTGAGTTTATCAATTTTAACGACATTTCTCGAGAATCTTGGCAAGAATTGCACCAACATACCAAACCCCTCTTGACGGCAGAAGAACTTGAAGCTATCAAAAGCCTTAACGATAAAATCAGCATTCAAGACGTGATTGATGTGTATTTACCATTGATTAGCCTGATTCAGATTTATAAAAAGGCACAAGAAAACCTCTCTTTTGCTAAAAGTATTTTTCTAAAGAAAGAAGCCTGCCAGCGTCCTTTTATCATCGGTATTTCTGGTTCGGTAGCTGTTGGCAAATCAACTACTAGTCGTCTGCTGCAAATCCTTTTATCACGGACATTTAAAAATAGCAAAGTGGAAATGGTCACGACAGATGGCTTCATTTACCCCAATAGCGTGCTTATGGAACGGCAGATATTGAACCGCAAAGGCTTTCCTGAAAGCTATAACATGGAGTTGCTCTTGAACTTCCTCGATTCTATAAAAAATGGCATGACGGCTGAAATTCCTGTTTACTCGCATGAAATCTACGATATTTTACCTGATGAAAAGCAAGTGATTCAGTCGCCTGATTTTCTCATTCTTGAAGGCATCAATGTCTTTCAAAATCAGAAAAACACTCGCCTTTACATGACAGGTTACTTTGATTTTTCCATTTACATTGATGCTGATATCAATAACATCAAAAAATGGTATTTGGAACGTTTCGATAGTTTGCTCGAGTTGGCTAAGACAGATAAAAACAATTACTACCACCGCTTTGTGCATATGGAGCGTGAAGAGGTCCTTAAAATTGCTGAGGATACTTGGGGAAGCATCAATCTCGTGAATTTGAAAAAATACATCGAACCCACACGAAACCGAGCAGAATTGATTTTACACAAGGCTTCTGATCACAAAATTGATAGAATTTATTTGAAAAAGTGATAAAGACTTGCCAAAAGTCAAGAAATTCTATATAATGATATAGTTAGATTAATTTGGAGGTGAAAACATTGGCAAATATTAAATCAGCTATCAAACGCGCTGAACTTAACGTTAAACAAAACGCTAAAAACTCAGCACAAAAATCAGCTATGCGTTCTGCTATCAAAGCATTTGAAGCTAACCCATCTGAAGAGCTTTTCCGCGCTGCTTCTTCTAGCATCGATAAAGCTGAATCAAAAGGGTTGATTCACAAAAATAAAGCTAGCCGCGATAAAGCACGTCTTGCTGCTAAATTGGCTAACTAATATCCAATGAAAACTCCAAATGGAGTTTTTTTATTACCACACAAAAAGGTATTGGAGAAAATCCAATACCTTTTTGTGTTTATCAATGATGGTGGTTAAAACGCACTTCAAAAATTGTTCCTTTAGGTGTATTGTCTTTGACTGTAATGGTTCCCTTTAGGGCGTCCACGATTTGTTGAGCTAGGGACAAGCCTAAACCAAATCCACCCTTTTGACGCGTTCTTGACTTGTCCACTCGGTAGAATCGGTCAAAAATCTTCAGCTTATCGCTATCACTAATACCGATACCATTGTCCGCAACCGTGATAATGGTGTGTCTTTCCGTTGTTTTAACGGTAAATTCAACCACGCCATCTTCATCCGTGTACTTAATGGCATTATCAAATAAGATGGTCAGCAATTGTTTGAGCAAGACACGGTCTGATTTGATCGGGTGGGTAGCTAGATTTTGCCCAATAAAGATACGATTACTCTCCTCGGCAATGAGGCTGTAATTTTCAAAGACTTCATCGAACATGGTTGGCTGAATCATTTCTAAATCAACCTTCAAGACATCATCTCGCCGAGCCAAATTGAGCAAATTGGTAATCAAAAAGCGCATATTACGGACTTCGTCAAGGCTAGCCGCAATGCTTTCGCTATTATCTAAAATCGTGTCATTAGGTCTTCTAAACAAACCTTCCAAACGGTTTTGCAAAACAGCTAATGGCGTCCGCAATTCGTGACTGGCATTTTCCACGAAGGCTTTTTGCTTTTCATAACTTTCCAAAATCGGCTTACGCGTCCAATTGGCAAGGTAGATGCTCGCCAAAATGGAAATCATCCAGAAAATCACCATGACTGTGATCGTAATGGTGACGTAACGTTCATTAGCTTCGTCCAGCTGCCGCACGCTAATCAAAAAAGTTGCGTACTTAATCGCTGGATAATCCGCATCATCGACTTTGACCGTCAGCACATGGTATTTTTCATTTTGCCCGAAAATGGTTTTGATTTTTTCCTCTTTAATCTCCCCAATGCTATCCTCATCAAGGCTGTAAGATAAAGCACCAAATTGGAGAAAGGCGTCCAAGGCATTTAAAATCTTGCCCTTTTTATCGTACAAAAGAACACTCACATTGGTTAGCGTTTCGCCGTTGAGGGCTGATTTGAGTTTGCTGCCATTTTCACCCGCAAAAAAGGATTCATAGTCCGAATCATCAACCTGCAAAGAATCGCTGCGCTTCATCGTCCGAGCGACATAATCATTAGCATTATAAGCAGCATTTTGCAAATTGGTATCCACTGTCGAATACAAACCAAAACGCATGATTTGCAAGATAATAACAGTCATGACGATGAAAATACCTGTAAAGACCGCGAAGAAATGGAAGAAATGCGAAAAGGTTGTCCCTGATAGTAATTTCTTAGACCACTTATTCCGCATCTTTTAGAATGTACCCCACACTACGCAGTGTTTGAAGGTTTTTGGCAAACTCAGTTCCCTTCAATTTTTTGCGTATTTTAGACACATAGACTTCCACCACCGAAATGGTCGTATCACTGTCAAATCCCCACAAACGGTCAAAAATTTGTGATTTTGGCAAAATAACGTTTTGGTTTTGTAAAAAGTAAACCAACAAATCAAATTCTTTACCAAGCAATTCAACGACTTTTCCGTCAACAGTTGTGGTATTTGTCGCGGTATCAACGGTCACTTCTTTGTAAGACAAGGTATTGCTATTG
>NZ_JBHRZX010000008.1:26216-41314 GCF_042649785.1 Streptococcus alactolyticus
GTAATCATCTGCTCCCAACTCAAAACCATGCCCCTTATCATCAAGGCTTTCTTTCGCTGTCATAATCAAAACAGGCGTCGAAATACCTTTTTCACGCAATTCTTTAAGCACTTGGAAACCGTCTTTTTCAGGTAACATAAGGTCAAGCAAAATCAAGTCATAGACCCCACTTTCAGCTTCATAAAGACCTTCTTCACCGTCAAAAACCTGCATCACATCCGCAAAATCATCCAAGAAATCAAAGACAGAATTTGACAAGCTCAAATCATCTTCAACTAACAAAATCTTAATCATAGGCTATCTCCTTACAATCTTATTAACATCCTCTTAAGTTCATGTAAATCATGTTTTTATTATTCTAGCCCAGATAACTTAAGACTAGCTAAATCAGATAACAGTTAAAAACGTCTGAGCTGCCTCAAACGTTTTTAATGATTTTAATGGTCATTCTTTTTATAGTTCAGCCAAAGCACTTTCAACAGCAGCTTTGCTTGTGTTAATCAAGTTGATACGAGCTGAAATTTCTTTAATACCCATTGTGATGTTACGGCTGATAGCCATGTCATCTAATTGTGGTTCAAAGAAGGCTTTGTATTCTTCCAAACGTTCAGGTGTTTTGAAGGTGTTAGCTGGGTAAATGACAAATTTGTCAAAACTCATATCGCCTCCAAGTGCAGAGGTAATCCAATCCCAGTTTTCACAAGCCCAATTCCAGAAGGCTCCTTGTGAGAAGTCCTTGTTAAGGAATGGACGGTACCAGCTCATGGCAAGGTCTTGCGGTTTCACAACATCTTTGTTTTTCAATTCGCCCAAGATGCGCTCAACGGTTGCTTTTTCTTTGGTGTTAGACAAGGCAGCAGCCAATTGACGACGGAAGTTACCATCATTAGTCTTAACGTAGCAATCCAAGTATAATGATACCAATCCTTCTGTTTCAGCGTGTTTTACTTGGTTGGCCAAAACAGATAAGCGGATTGAAGCAGGGATAGATTCGATGTTTTCTTTGTGAGCGTCAAAGATTTCTTCGGCTTTAGCCACAGCGTCCGCATTGTCTGCATAAAGCATCAAGCTAATCGCTTTTTGACGAACCATTTCATCTTCGTCAGATTCTCCAACTTGTGGTTCAAATCCTAGACGGTCATAATTCTTTTGCATCAAACGGTTAACCAAGGCTTTGAATTCAGCTTGGGCTTCACTACCTTCGTCCATAAACATATCCAAACCATCCACAACTTGCGCAATTGCTTCAGACACAAGGTAAGAAGTTTCATCTGTCAATTTAGTCAATAATGGAATCAATTCCGCATAAGGAATCTCACCACTTTCAGCCAAAAGACGGCGTTCTTGAACTACTTGTAGTTTTGATGTGGTATCAAGTTCTGTTAATTGGTTAAGAACAGCCTTCAACAATTGACCTTTGTAATTAGTGATGTAGTGAGCTGTATTAGCAGTGTTCAAACGAAGCGCACCTTCATTTTGAGCGGCTAATTGGCTAAAGTTTGGAATAGCAAGGCGTTCTTCAGTCAAGGTTTCTGGCAAGCCTGTCCAGTTGGTATTCAATGGAATTGGCCAGATACGGTTTTGGTCTTGTCCTTCTCCGATGAAGAATTGTTTTTGGCTAAGAACAAGCGTATCATCTACCACTTCTGCTGTCACAACTGGGTAACCTGGTTGTTCCAACCAAGCATCCATAAAGGCAGCAACGTCTTTGCCTGATGCTTCTGACAAGGCATCCCAAAGGTCATGACCGATGGTATTGCTGTATTGGTGTTTTTCAAAGTAAATCTTCAAACCTGCTCTGAAATCATCATCACCGAGCCAACGACGAAGCATGTGCATCAAGCGGCTTCCTTTAGCATAAACAATGGCAGGGTCAAATAAGGTATTAATTTCATCTGGGTGGTTAACAGCTACGTGAACAGATTGCACACCGTCAGTCGCATCACGTTGAAGTGCTAAAGGCACACCTGTTGTTTGGAAATCTTCAAAGATGTTCCAAGAAGGTTCAATAGCATCGATAGACACGTATTCCATCATGTTAGCAAATGATTCGTTAAGCCATAGGTCATCCCACCATTTCATGGTTACTAGGTTACCAAACCATTGGTGAGCTAATTCGTGAGCAACGACAAGCGCAACATTTTGACGGCTCTTAACGGTAGAATTTTCATCAACGAGCAAGTACACTTCACGGTAAGTTACCAAGCCCCAGTTTTCCATAGCACCAGCTGAGAAGTCAGGAAGTGCCACGTGGTATGACAATGGGATAGGGTAGCGAACACCAAAATAATCTTCGTAAAAATCAATCACGCGAACAGCGATATCCAAGGCAAAATCCAATGTTTTTGGATTGTGGGCTTTGGTTGAGAAGACACCAACTTCTGTTCCGTTTTTACTTGATGCTGTTTTACCTTGCAAATCACCAAGTGCAAAGGCTAAAAGATATGATGACATGCGTGGAGTGGTATCAAAAGTCCAAAGACCTGTTTCTTTGCGGCGCTCTGCATCCACTTCAGGCATGTTTGATAGAACAATTTCATCAGCAGCTTGGTCAAATTTGATGCTCAAATCAAAGGTTGCTTTTGCTTCAGGTTCGTCAACACATGGGAAGGCTTCACGAGCAAAGTGGCTTTCAAACTGTGTTGAAATTACTTCTTTTTTCATGCCATCTACTGTGTAATAAGATGGGTAGATACCTGTCATGTTATCCGTGATTTTTCCTGAGAATTCAATCACAAGTGTAATTGTCCCTGTTTCTGGTAGGTCAATACTAAGTGATTCTTGTTGGTTATCAACCTTGAAATCCAAGTTTTGATTGTCCAATAAAACAGATGCAATGGTTAAATCTTTTTGGTGGAATGAAATGACATTGTCTAAAGCTTCACCGGTAATAGCGACATTTCCTGAAAATGATTTTTCAGTACGATTGATGTCAAGAAAAATGTTGTAATTTTCAGGAACAAATTTTTCAATAAAATGTTCTACAGTTTTCATATAACTCCTTTAGAATACAGAAATGAGGTTTGATGCCTCATCCCTCACTTCAATTTGATTCATTATCACTAACTCTAGTGACATAAAGATCACCGAACCCTAATATTATACCACAAACAGGGCCTATCTGTCAGAACTAACCTACAAAAAGTAAGTGAGTTGCCTTACAATTCGATAATTTTACCTGTTTTGAGATAAACCACCCATTCACAAATATTGCGGGCATAATCACCGATACGCTCTAAATAGGTGATGACTTGAAGGTATTCTTTTCCTGCAAAAATCGTATCAGGTTGTTGACGGATAGCTTCAACTGCCATGTTTTGGATTTCACGGAAATAGTTATCGATGACTTCATCAGAAGCAGCGACTTCATAAGCTCTTTCTTCGTCACCTGTAATATAAACATCAAGAGCTTCTTCTACCATGCTACGCACGGCTTTTCCCATTTTCTTGATTTCTTCTTCAACCTCTGGCAAACGGGTTTCACCTTTGACACGGATAGTCGCTTTTGCAATAGAAGCAGCATGGTCAGCCATACGTTCCACATCGCTTGAGGCTTTCAAAACTGTGATAACAGTTCGCAAATCGTGTGACACAGGTTGTTGCAAGGCAATGATTTCAAGTGATTTCTTCTCCAACTTGGTTTCAAAATTATTGACAACCTCATCCCCTTCAATAACCTCTTTTGCTAATTCGCGGTCGTGGCTAATGAACGCACGCACTGTTTTATTGATTTGTGATAAAACCTCAGTTCCCATCGCATAAAACTGGTTATGCAGTTTTTCTAATTCATCATCGAATTTTGACCTCAACATTATATCGCCTCTCTTATATGATACTTTCTAAATATTAACCAAATTTTCCTGTAATATAATCTTCTGTTTCTTTTTGTTTTGGATTCATGAACATCTCATGTGTTTCACCGTATTCAACGAGATTGCCGTCAAGGAAGAACCCTGTTCGGTCTGAAATACGCGACGCTTGTTGCATCGAACGTGTAACAATGAGCATGGTATATTTCTCTTTTAAGCCGTACAGTGTATCTTCGACTTTTCCTGCTGAAATCGGGTCAAGGGCAGATGTCGGTTCGTCCAACAAAATAATTTTTGGACTGGTTGCCAAAACACGAGCCACACAGACACGTTGTTGCTGACCACCTGACAAGCCAAGAGCTGAATCATGTAAACGGTCTTTCACTTCATCCCAAATAGATGCCCCAATGAGAGAAGATTCCACAGCTTCATCAAGCACTTGTTTATCGCGAATGCCTTTCAAACGTAAGCCATAAACCACGTTTTCATAAATAGACATTGGAAACGGGTTAGGTTGTTGGAACACCATACCGATTTCCTTACGCAACTCAACAGTATCCGTTCTAGGGCTATAAATATTGTGACCGTTATAGACAATAGAGCCTGTAAGAGTCACTTCTGGATTCAAGTCCCCCATACGATTGATAGAACGTAGGAGGGTTGATTTCCCAGAACCTGATGGACCAATCAAAGCGGTAATTTCGTTAGGATAGAAATTCATGGATACATTATTGAGCGCTTTTTTATTGTTGTAATAAACAGATAAATCGCTAACTTTTAAAATAGGTTCTGTCATCTCTGTCCTTCCTAACCAAAGTGTCCTGACACGTAGTCACTTGTTGATTTGAGTTTTGCATTTTGGAAGATGTTGTTGGTCTTATCGTACTCAATCAAATCTCCAAGGTAGAAAAAGGCGGTGTAATCACTAGCACGAGCTGCTTGTTGCATGTTGTGCGTTACGATGATAATGGTGTAATTTTTCTTCAACTCAAACATGGTGTCTTCTAACTGCATGGTTGCTACTGGGTCAAGGGCTGACGCAGGCTCATCCATGAGCAAGATATCTGGTTTAACCGCAATGGCACGAGCAATACACAAACGTTGTTGTTGCCCACCTGATAAGGTAAAGGCAGAATGGTGAAGGTCATCTTTAACCTGATCCCACAATGCTGCTTGTTTCAGAGAGGTTTCAACCACTTCATCCAAGAATTGCTTGTCTTTAATCCCTGCACGCTCATAAGCAAAGGTGATGTTTTTATAAATGGATTTGGCAAAAGGGTTTGGTCGTTGGAATACCATTCCGATGTGCTTACGCATTTCATAAACATTGATGTTTTTAGCGTTCACGTCAATGCCTTCGTAAAGAATTTCACCTGTTACTCTAGCAATATCAATCGTATCGTTCATGCGATTTAAACTGCGTAAGAAGGTTGATTTCCCACATCCTGATGGACCGATAAGGGCTGTGATTTTATTTTTTTCAAATTGCATATCAATGCCCTTGATGGCTTCTTTTTGCCCATAATAGACATGCAAATCTTTGGTAGCTAAAGCCAATTTATCCTCAGGAAAGGTGATAATATGTCTTTCATTCCAGTTGTAATCTGCCATCTCTTCTCCTTTAGTTTGCTGACGTTAATTTTGCATGAAGTCTTCTGCCGATGTAACGAGCTGATAAGTTAAAAATCAAGATGAAAATCAACAAGACTGCTGCACTACCTTGAGAAACTTGGGTCGCATCTGGAATGGTTCCTTCACTGTTAACTTTCCAAATGTGTACGGCCAAGGTTTCTGCTTGACGGAAAATAGAAATTGGACTGGTAACACTTAGTGGATTCCAGTTTGACCAATCAAGAGCTGGCGCTGACTGACCTGCTGTGTAGATAAGGGCAGCGGCTTCACCAAAAATACGACCTGAAGCAAGCACGATACCTGTGACAATACTTGGAAGGGCTTCTGGTACAACGACATGAATAACCGTTTCCCAGCGTGACAAACCAAGAGCCAAACCAGCTTCGCGTTGTGTGTGGTGAACATTTCGCAAACCATCCTCAACGTTACGAGTCATCTGTGGCAAGTTAAAGACCGTAAGGGCAAGGGCACCAGAGATGATTGAGAAACCGTATTGGAATTGAACAACGAAAATCAAATACCCAAACAAACCAACAACCACTGATGGAAGTGATGACAAGATTTCAATACAGGTACGGATAAAGTTCGTCAAACGCCCTTTTCGAGCATACTCTGATAGGTAAATACCAGCTCCCAGTGATAGGGGAATAGAGATGATTAAGGTAATCACCAAAAGAAAGAGGGAGTTATAGAGTTGGATCCCGATACCTCCACCAGCTTCATAAGACGATGAACGTCCTGTTAAAAATGACCAGCTAACGTGAGGAAGCCCCTTAACTAGAATATAAAGCAATAACGATGCCAAAATCGCAACAATGATTCCTGCAATGGTGTAGAGAACGGCTGTTGCTATTTTATCTATTTTTTTAGCGTGCATAATTTCTCTTTCTTTCTCTTGTAATAAATTTAACGAGTATGTTGAATCCAAGACTCATCAAAAGTAAAACTAAGGCTAATGACCATAGGACGTTATTTTGAACAGTTCCCATGACAGTATTACCAATTCCCATCGTTAGGACGGATGTTAGGGTTGCTGCTGGTGTGGTTAATGACGTTGGAATAACGGCTGAATTTCCCACCACCATTTGGATGGCCAAGGCTTCACCGAAGGCACGTGCCATACCAAAGATAACCGCCGTAAAAATACCAGGTCTTGCAGCGTTCAAAATTACACGCCAAATGGTTTGCCAACGAGTTGCGCCCATTGCCAAACTAGCTTCTTTGTAATGTCTAGGGACAGCTTTTAAACTATCAATCGTCATGAAGGTCACAGTTGGTAAAATCATGACAAACAAGACGCATACCCCTGATAGAATACCAAAACCTGTTCCGCCAAAGATTGAGCGTACAAATGGCACAATGACTTGCAAACCGATAAATCCATAAACAACAGATGGAATACCAGTCAACAATTCAATCGCTGGCTGTAAAATTTTCGCACCGTATTTTGGAGAAATCTCAGTCATAAATACGGCTGCACCAATGGCAATCGGTGTAGCGATAATGGCTGATAAAATGGTTACGATGAACGACCCTAAAATCATTGGAAGGGCTCCAAATGATCCTGAGCTTGGATCCCATTTTCCGCCGAATAAGAAGGCTAGTGGATTGACTTTATTGACAAAGAAAGTCGATAGCCCTTTTTGGGCAACAAAGACGAGAATCATTGCCACAATAAAAACAATTAAGACTAGGCAAAAAAATGTAATGCCTCGACCAAATTTTTCCAAGCGCGAATTTTTTGACGGCGAGGTTAATTGTTTTTCAAGTTCTTGATTTTTCATCACTTCTCCTTATTTTGCTGTTACTGTACCGTCAGCTGACTTGGTTACTTTCATATCATTAACAGAAATATAACCCATTTGTTTGACAATACCGTTTTGCACTTCGTCGCTCATGACAAAATCCAAAAATTCTTTTGTCAAACCTGTTGGCTCACCTTTAGTGTACATGTGTTCGTAAGACCAGAGTGGCCAGTTATTAGTTGTTACATTTTCAGCTGTCGGAGAATAACCGTTTAAATCAAGTGTTTTGACGCTATCGTCAACATAGGCAAATGCCAAATAAGAAATGGCTCCTGGTGTTTGTGAAACGATGGATTTAACCATACCATTTGAATCTTGTTCTTGACTACGGATGGCTGTTTTTCCTTTCATCACAACACTGTCAAAGGTCGCACGTGAACCTGAACTAGCGGCACGATTAATGATTGAAATTGGTAGGTCTTGACCGCCTACTTCTTTCCAGTTGGTAATCTCACCAGTGAAAATCTTTTGCAGTTGTTCTAGTGATAGGTTTTTCACATTAACCTTTTTATTGACAATCACTGAAAGACCTGCAACGGCAACTTGGTGGTCCACCAATAAGGAAGCATCGATACCGTCTTTTTCTTCTGCGAACAGGTCACTGTTCCCGATTTGGACCGCACCAGATTGTACTTGCGATAACCCAGTACCAGACCCGCCCCCTTGGACGTTAATGGTCTTCCCAACATGGATTGAAGAAAACTCATCAGCAGCAGCTTCTACAAGTGGCTGCAAGGCCGTAGAACCAACGCTGGTAATCGACTGTCCTTTATCAATCCAACTCGCACATCCCGATAAGATGACGACCATTGAAGCAATTAGCATGAGAAAGCTACATTTTTTCATTTGTTTCATTTATGATTCCTACTTATTTGAAAATACAAGGTACACCCCATGAGATAAACTTTACAAGCCTCTTACAAATACCTTACAAAAAAATAGTAACATATTAAGGAAGCATTTGCAAAGTGCTTCTCGACTTATTTTGATAAATGATATCTATAACAGTTTACGAGTAAAATCGTAAACCTTTTGGAAAGTAATTTTTAAGTACCTTTCCTGTGATTTTGGCAAATCCTATGCCGTTCCCTTCTACCGTGACCAAATACCAGCCGTTTGCTAGCGAAGTGTCGAGCGGCACGACATTTCCTGATGCATAATGTTTGAACTGTTCTATATCAATTTCAACAGACTGGGTCACTTCTTGAGGAGAAAGGGCCAAGCCCAAGGCAAAAGACGGCTCAAAGCGGTTCTTTTTAAAGGTTCCTAGATGCAGGCCGTTTCGGGCAATTTTTAACTTGGCTAAATCAGGCAAGCCCTCAGGCAAGAGATAGAGATTATCACCAAAGGTTTGCAGCGTCCCTTTCAAATCAACGGTTAGATGCTTTTTAGCAAAATCCTGCCACAAGGTCAATTGCGTCTTGTTCAAACGAGAAGAAGTTGGCTTGATGCGACGCGTTTTAGGAGGTCTAGTATCTCGCAACTTCGCCACAAACTGTCCTTCCCCTTTAAAATGATGGGGATACATGCGAGCCACTTCAGGCATATCAATTCCCCCAATCATGCCATTGATTTTGTCAATTGGGAGCAATTCTAAGCTTTCGTAGTTGTCTAGCAACCAGCTTACCACGCCTTCATTTTCCTCAGGCGACCAAGTACAAGTCGAATAAACCAGTGTGCCGCCAGGAGCCAGCATGGTCATGGCTTCTGCTAAAATCTCCTTTTGCAAAGCCGCACATTCTGCTGGGTAATCCTCATGCCAATACTGAATGGCAGATGGGTCCTTACGAAACATGCCCTCACCAGAACAAGGACCATCAAAAACAATCAGGTCAAAATACTCTGGAAATACCTTGGCTAATTTTTGAGAACTTTCGTTGGTCACAACAACATTTCTGGCACCAAAACGCTCAATGTTTTCCACTAAAATTTTACTACGCTTGGTGGAAATTTCATTGCTAACCAAAACCCCTGTGTTATTAAGGTAACTCAATAGATGTGTGGATTTTCCTCCTGGAGCGGCTGCCAAGTCCAACACTCGCATGCCTTCTTTTGGCGCAGCAACTTGTCCCACTATCTGAGCAGCGGGTTCTTGCGAATAAACCAATCCTGACACGTGCTCAGACGACTTGCCGTTGACCTTGCCATAATATCCCCAAGGTGTATTGGGGATAGGATCGTTAAAGGTGACTTGCACGGGTTTTAGCGGATTAACACGGAATCCTGAGACGGGTTCGTCATCAAACGACGCCAAAAAAGCATCTGCTTCAGAACCAAGAAGATGTCGGTATTTTTCAATAAATGTTTCAGGTAATAACATACTTATATGATAACAATTTCACATGTTAATTACAACTTAAAAACAGGAGAAATTGTGCATTTTAAAAGGCGGTTTTCGAATGCTGAAAACTGCCTTTCTGAATTGTTTATTTGACTAACGCATGGTAACAAATTCTTCTGCGCCTGTCGGGTGAATGGCTACGGTTTGGTCAAAATCGGCCTTGGTTGCCCCCATCTTGATAGCGACGGCAAAGCCTTGAATCATTTCATCGACCCCATATCCGATACCATGTAAACCGATAACTTTTTCGTCCTTACCAAGCGTGACTAATTTCATCACGCAAGGTTGGCGATGGTCGCCCAAAGCGGTGTACATCGGTGTGAAACTTGAACGGTAAACCTTAATCTCGTCCTTGCCAAATCTTGCGATGGCCTCTTCTTCTGTGTAGCCGATAGCCCCAATAGATGGGTGGCTGAAAATAACCGTCGGAACGTTGGTGTAGTCCATCTTGGCATGGCTTTGACCGTTAAACAAACGCTCTGATAATTGACGGCCTGCCTTGACGGCAACTGGGGTTAATTCCAATTTGCCATTGACATCGCCAAGGGCATACAAGCCTTCAACAGAGGTGTTCTCGTAAGCGTCCGTTTGGATAAATCCTTTGTCATTTAGGGCAACCCCTGCCTTTTCAATGCCAAACCCAGTGACATTTGGCTTGCGGCCAATCGCCCAAATCACAGCATCAACGGTGTAAGATTCGCCGTTTTCAAAGCCAATGGTTAAACTGCCGTCTGCATTTTTGAGGACTTCTTTTGGTATGGCATTCGTATGCAGATGCGGTCCGTTTTTAGCCATATTATCCACGAGTGTTATAACGATGTCTTTATCAAAGCGACGCAAAGGACGGTCATAGCGAACGAAGAGATGCGTTTTCGAACCGAGTGCCTCAAGCACCCCAGCCAATTCAACCGCAATGTAACCACCGCCAACAACAGCCGTGCGTTTTGGAACATCATCCAAAGCAAAAAAGCCGTCTGAGGTCATACCATATTCTGCCCCTGGAATGTCAGGATAAAGGGCATGACCCCCCGTCGCAATGAGAATGTGCGGCGCCGTGTAATATTTGCCAGCTGCTTCAACCGTATGAGTATCCACAAAGCTAGCGTAGGCTTTGACACGCTCAACCCCATTATGGTCAAAACCTCTCTCATAAGAGGCATGAATACGATCGATATAAGCCTGACGATTGGCTTTTAGGGTTTTAAAATCAAACGCCGTATCCTTGACCTGAAAACCATATTCCGCAGCGTAGGTGTTTAGCGTTTCAGCAACCTGTGCTCCATACCACATGACTTTTTTAGGCACGCAGCCTAGATTAACACAGGTACCGCCAATGTCCTTGCCTTCAAATAAAATAACCTTGGCACCGTGCATAGCGGCACGATTGGCTGAAGCAATCCCGCCAGAACCCGCACCAATGACGATGTAGTCGTAATGATTGATTTCCATAACAGAGCCCTTAGTCTTGGTTGATGAAGTCTAAAATAACGGCTTCTGATAATGAAGAATCGCAGACCACACGAACCTTGCCTGACTTAGCCACCACAAGGGCTGGAACTGTTGGAATGTTGTAAGTTAAACGCAAATCTTGTGTCACAGAATCTTGATTTTCGCTGTTTAAATAATAAACCGTCAAATCATTGTCTTTGGCTACTTGAGTCAATTTTGGTTCAAAACGGCGGCAGTAAGGACACGTTGGACGTCCGATGAAAAGGATGAATTCATCCGCTGTTTTAAGGTATTGCTCAGCTTCTTGAGCCACGATGGGTGTGAAATATTCTGCAAATGTTGACATAGTTTTTCTCTCCTTTTTCTCCTATCATATCTCATAAGAGGACAATAATCAACTTTCCCGTTTGAAAAGGGCAAATGACTAGTGGCGAATGAAAACATCATCTGCTGGGTAGTCGTCTGATAAGTAACGCTCTACCGTCATGTGCAGGTCGTATTTGTCCCTGAGCGCTATCACTGTTGCCATCATGGGTGAGGCGTGGTGGGCATCAATAGCAGCCTGATTTTCCCAACTATCAATCAAAAGCACCGTTTCAGGGTCACTAACTGGGAAGAAATAATCGTATTTGAGGTTGCCTTTTTCCGCACGAATCGCTGCTGCCGTGCCTGATTGCTCCATTTCTTCCATAAATTGCTTGGCTTTGCCGTTCTCACCTTTGTAATACAAGTGAAGGGTAATCGCCATCACATCACCTTCTTTCTTTTTCTCCTATTATATGGTATTTTGAATTCGTTTTCAATTAATCAACTCCCCCTTCTATCAAAAAATGCCGCTTATCCTAAAGCGACATCCATAACCATCATCAAAACAAAGCCTGCCATCAAGCCCATCGTGGCAATGTCGGTATTGCCATTGGTCTGCGACTCTGGAATCAATTCTTCCACCACCACGAAAATCATGGCGCCAGCCGCAAAGGCTAGGGCATAGGGAATGACTTGCAACATCATCAAAACAAGGGCAGCACCCAAAACAGCACCAACTGGCTCAACGATGGCAGACATAGCTCCCACGAAAAAGGCCCATTTGCGAGAGCGCCCTTCTGCTCGGATAGGAATAGACAAGGCCGCACCTTCAGGAATATTTTGTAAGCCAATCCCCACTGTCAAGCTAAGCGCCGCCACAAGAGCTGCGACGCTCGGCTGCTGAGAAGAAGCCAAGGCACCAAAGGTCACACCCAAGGCAAGGCCTTCAGGAAAATTGTGGATGGTGATAGCCAAAAAGAGCAAGGCGGTTTTTGAGAGTTTTTTCTTGGGCTGAATGCCTTCTGCTTCAGAAAGGTCCATACCCAAATGCAAGTGGGGCACTAAAACATCAATCAAACGTAGACTAAAACCACCCACTAAAAAGCCAATCGCCACAGGCAACCAAGCCATTGTGCCATAATCTGCTTGGGCAAACTCCAAGGCAGGATTGAGCAAAGACCAAAAGGATGCCGCAATCATGACACCAGCCGCAAAACCCATTGTCGCATCCAACAGGCGACGATTGACCTGCGTGAAAAATAAGACCACGGCAGACCCCAAAATGGTGCAGCCCCAAGTAAAGAGCCCTGCTAAAAAGGCGAGCAAAACCACATGTTGTGACAAGAGCCACTCTATCATCTTAATTTTCCTTTCATTACTGACATGATTCTAGTGAAAAACCTAGCCCCATGCCGAGCTAGGTTTTGACACATTATCGGTAGGGACAACTTATTAGGTGATCATTAACCACGCCGATAGCTTGCAAAAACGAATAGGTAATCACAGGTCCTACAAAAACCATGCCACGTTTTTTCATGTCCTTACTGAGTTGTTGGGACAAGTCTGACACGGTAGGAATATCAGACAACTGTTCCCACTTGTGGTCCATGATCTGTCCTTTGGTAAATTGCCAGAGGTAAGCGTCAAAAGAGCCATAGCTTTCTTGGATGGCTTGGACGGCTTGCGCATTTTGGCGAATACTGAAAATTTTCTTGCGATGGCGAATCAAACCAGAATTTGATAACAAGCTTTCTAGTTCTTCGTCAGTCATCTTGGCACAAGCGTCAATGTCAAAGTCATGAAAAGCCTTGCAGTAGTTGCTACGTTTGTGCAAAATGGTTTTCCATGACAAGCCTACACTAGCGCCCTCCAAGCACAGCCATTCAAACAAGGCTTGGTCGTCGTGGGTGACCTTGCACCATTCAGTGTCGTGATAAGCTTCTAAAAGGGCATCTCCCTCGTACCAACTGCGGCAACTTGCTTCTGCCATACTGTCCCTTTCTGATCTATCCTCACTTATGGTTTGAGGTATTGTTGAATAGTTGCTAATTTTGCCTTAGGCACAAACATGACTTTTTGACGAGTCTTGAAATCAGGCTCCTTGCCATCAATAGTGAGCAAGACATAACCTAATTTTTCCCCCATGACCTTAGCAGCAGCGTAATCCCACGGCTGAATATGTGAAAAATAGGCTAATAATTGCCCTGATAAGACATAAGCCATGCTAATGCCTGCGCCACCGTAAATGCGTACGCCAAGGCTTTGCTGAACCAATTCTTTGATGCCGTGATAATCATCCGCAAACATCATGGCATTGCAACCAATCAAGCTGCGGTTTAATAGTACGTCTTGGTAGGGCTGTAATTTTTTGTCGTTGGCATAGACGTCGAATTGCCCGCCACCGCTGTATAGCGTATCACCCATGACATCGTAAATCAAGCCAAATTGCCCCACACCATCCTCGTAATAAGAGAGCATAATGGCAAAATGATCACGTTGAACAATGAAATTCACCGTGCCGTCAATAGGATCCAAAACCCACACATGCCCGTCAGACACGGGGTGATAAACGCCATTTTCTTCGGCCATGATATGGTCATCGGGATAGGCTTGCTTGATTTTACCAATGACTAAATCTTGCGTTGCCTTGTCAAGATTGGTCACTAAATCATCAAAACGGGTCTTTTCTTCAATGTCTAGTTCTTGAATCATGTGTGATTTAACAAAGGCACCTGCCTCACGGATGATTTCTTTGGCAAAGTTAAATTTAGTTTTCAAGAGAAATGTATCCTTTCTCTGTCGCGCGTGCCTGTTTCACCGCTTGGTAGGTTGAATAACCGCTGCATTGTTCAAAAGCTCGATCAATTTGTTTTTCTTGTGCCTTGCTTTTTACAACGGTTTTAAATGCTGCGTAGCTGTCTAAGAGATCTTTGATGGCTACCTTGCTTTCATAAGCGTCTTCAACTCGATTCAAAAAAGAAAGCACCGAGGCAATTTCATCAGTGCTCCAAGATGGATCAAGCGGATAGCTATAATTCTTCATAAAGTATTTGTCCTCAAAATAGTCTTTTCCAACGCGCACGAGCGTCTTTTCATCGCAATAAGCTTATGATCAGACACTACTTTTGTTTTTTTAAAGACTTTCTTTGAGCTACTCCTTTCTTAACTGTCTATCTCAGCTCGAATCGTCGCTTGACGCAACTCTTGTTTGCGGTAATCCTTTGGTAAAAAGGCTCGAATTTCGTCTTCGTTAAATCCAATTTGCATGTGTTTGTGGTCGTCTAAGATAATCGGACGACGCAACAAACCTGGATTTTGCGAAATCAAGTCAATCAATTCTGAAACAGAGAGATCATCAACGTCAAGATCTAACTTTTGAAAAACTTTTGATCGAGTTGAGATAATGTCTTCTGTACCATTTTCTGTTAAGGATAAAATGGTCATCAATTCTTCGTGACTGAGCGGGTTCGTGATGATATTGTGTTCTTGAAATTTCACGTCATGCTCATTGAGCCAAGCACGAGCTTTTCGGCAACTGGTGCAGCTCGGTGATAAAAATAACGTAATCATATAAGCGCTCCCCCATATACTTGCTTATATTATACTAAAAAAATCCATAATTGACTATCTTTTTTCTAAAAATCTGAAAGTTCTATAATGAAGTTAGCCACCTTGCTTTACTCAAAAAAATTGTTTCGCTATCTTTGAGTAAGCCGGTAATTTCATTTGATAACAGGCTTGAAGCTGTTAGGCTAA
>NZ_JBHRZX010000009.1:0-7287 GCF_042649785.1 Streptococcus alactolyticus
CCAGTGGACTATTTTAGCCCGAGCTTAAAAAATGAGAAAGCGAGGGGAAAACGGTCGAGAACGATTTGAGCATACGGATGACAGTAGAGGTTGACACCGATAGCTCCTCAGCTATTTTTGTCATGGAGGTCTTTTCGATGAGTTTTTGAGCGATTTTTTGATTGAGGATCGTCGGGATTTGATGATTCTTCTTGACGAGAAAAGTCTCAGCGACTTGCATCTTTCGACAGTTTGAACAACGAAAGCGACGCTTCTTAAGAAGGATTCGACACTTGAAGCCGACACAGTCCAGATAAGGGATTTTAGAGGCTTTCTGGAAGTCGTATTTAGTCATCTTTCCCCTACAATGCGAACAATCAGGTGCATCGTAATCAAGAGAAGCTATGATTTCCTTGTGTGTTTGACAGTCGATAATATCCTTGATAGTAATATTTTGGTCTTTCATTCCGGGTAGTTTTGTGATAGTATTGAAGTGTTCCATATGATTCTTTCTAATGAGTAGTTTCGTCGCTTTTCATTATAAGTCATATGGGGCTTTTTTTCTATGCACGAAAAGGCTCCATAACTTCTGACTGGGTGTTACCCACTACAGAAATTATAGAGCCAAAGAAGTCAAATATCAGATTTGACTTCTTTTTGTGTTAGTCATCGATAGGCAAATGCAAGTATGACTGGCCTAAATCCACGGTTAAGTGGTACTTGCTATTATCACGAATCGTATGTTCAAAATCAGTGGTGTAAAGCAAGACACGCAGCGTATCGCCCTTTTCTAGTTGGTAAAGGCTTGGTTGCAAGGTCAAGTCAAAGCACATCCACTTATCAGCAGTAACGTCCTCAATAGTCATGAGATCCGTGCGATTTTGCAGGTTCATAAGCCCTTTCGTAATCACACGCTCAGGTGTTTTAGTAAATGGCAATTCCTTGAGAGCCTCGCGAGAGAAATTGTGTCCATTGTCAATGGCGTGTAAACCAAGGACAGCTGGCAGGTCTTTGAAACGTTTTTTCTCACCGTAATCAAGTACCTGAGCAGACAAGATACCCTTATTGACACTTGATTTCACTTTCAGATGCAGGGTCATTTGACCGTTGATACGCCAGCTATCTTCCACTGGAAAATCAAGGCAAATGCTATTGGCTTTGCCAGCAAACAAGTCTTTTTTAAATGTTCTAAACTGCTTGCCATAACGTTCAAAATCAGCTTCGTCATACTGGTTATCAATGACTCGCTCTTCACTACCAAGAGCAAGGGTCACTTGTTTGTCACTACCAAATGTGTCCAATTTTTCCCATCTTTGTGGCTGGCTATTATCTTGCCAAACAACCGTCGGTAGCGTAAAGTGATTGTCTTGACCGAGCATTTTTTCTGAAAGCAAGGCATTCATGCTTTCACGAAAATCAATGGATTGCCAATTGTGCATGTAAACGTGCTCGCCATGGTGTAAAAAGGCGTGTTTTTCGACCGTGTCAGGCAGAGCATTGAAAATGTTGAAAACATGGCGCGGCTTGACATTCCAGTCCTGAAGCCCGTGAGTAAAGACGCAAGTCGCCTGTACCTTATCAGCGTGTGGTAGATAATTGCGGTCATGCCAAAATTGATTGTAATCCCCAAACGTGCGGTCCAATTGAGCGGATTGAGCATCAAGCAAGTCTTGGTAATGCGCATTATGACGGAGGTAATCTCCAGCCAATAAATTGCGTGAATAGGTTAATTCGGTCAATACGTCAAGGTCCTCACCAGGATAGCCACCAGGGCTGCAAACAAGACCATTTTCACGGTAATAATCATACCAAGATGAAATAGCTGACTCGGAAATAATAACCTTCAAACCGTCCACACCAGTGGTTGCAAGAGCCGTTGACATGGTTCCTAGGTAAGATTTCCCAGTTGTACACACCAAGCCACTAGCCCAATCTGCTAATACTTTCTTGTCGCGACGATGGCTAGAAAAGGCAATCGCTCTGCCATTTAACCAATCAATCACCGCTTTAAAGCTTTCCACTTGGGCATAGTCGCCGCTGGTCATAAAGCCATCAGAACCCGCTGTTCCGACGCCTGAAACATAGATATTTGCAAACCCACGCGCAAGGAAGTAATCGTTCAGGGTGTAGGGGTCAATAAAGTGGAAGCTTTCTTCACTATTTCCAACAGGCAGGTCCTCGTCAGCTAAGTTTAAAGGCTCAAAATCATGCGTTTCAACGTTTATCTTGCCCGCTGGTTTAACCGCTAATTCCCCTTCCATTTTGTACAATTTTTTGTCATTAGCAAGGCCATTTGTCCCTGCGTGGTAAGGGCTTGCTGTCATCATGGTTGGTAAGGGGTGCTTGCTTTTTGCACGAATAATAGTAACCTTAATCAAGTCGCTTTTAGCGTTTTGGTCCGTGTCAATCGGAGCTTGCACATAAACAATCTCACGGACGACATCTGTCGTATCAAAGGTAGCTAGAGATTTGCCATTAAAAAAGTGGTAGTCATTGTCAACGGGGATAAGCCCACGACTAACCACATCATCTAGTAAGGTCATGCCAGATTTATTTCGGCTGGCTAGTAGATGGTAAAGCGTCTCAAGCATATGCCCTTTTTGATAATGCACAGGAAAGGCTATTTTTTCTACAAATGCATTCGTATCTGTGAAATCCACATGAGGAATAAAGCCCAGCAATTGCAGTGCAACGGTGTTGAAAATATCCGTTGTCAAAGGCGCATCAGATTGGAAAAAGGTCAGCAAATCTGTGCCAAAATCAGCCAAAAGATTGTGGAGTGGATAGTCCGTATCCTCGTAGTTAAAGAAGATTTTGCGGCAGAAATTTTCCAAAGCCATCTTGTCTTCATGCTTTTGGTTGAGGTCAAATCCTAAGGCTTGCAATTCTTGTTCAACAATGGCGACAGGTCTTGGGATGAAAGAGAATTGATTGTATTTCATGAAACTTCCTTTCTATAAAAGTAAACGTTTTTATTTTAAAGAGAGCCTTTACATTGTCTATTATACTTGATAAAATGATACTTGTCTAAACTATAATTTTGGAGGAAACAAAAGACACATGGATGTTACATGGACTGTGAAATACATCACAGAATTTATCGGGACGGCATTCCTTATTATCCTTGGAAATGGTGCTGTTGCTAACGTTGAACTTAAAGGGACAAAAGGATACAGATCTGGTTGGATTATCATTGCCGTTGGTTATGGATTTGGTGTGATGATTCCAGCACTTATGTTTGGTAATGTTTCAGGAAACCACATTAACCCAGCCTTTACTTTGGCACTTGCTATTTCTGGTTTATTTGATTGGGCTCACGTTCCACAATATATTCTTGCTCAATTCTTAGGTGCAATGTGCGGTCAATTGCTTGTTGTGATGACTCACAAACCTTTCTACCTCAAAACAGAAAACCCAAATGCTATTCTTGGTTCATTCTCAACTATTTCAGCTGTTGACGATGGCACACAAGCAAGCCACAAAGCTGCTTGGATCAATGGTTTCCTAAACGAATTCTTAGGTTCATTTGTCCTATTCTTTGGCGCTATGGCTTTGACGAAAAACTACTTTGGTGCTGAATTGATCACACGCTTGACAACTTACGGTTATGATGTGACAACAGCAATAAGCCAAGTAGCTCCTTACACAACAGGATCACTTGCAGTAGCACACTTGGGTCTTGGTTTCCTTGTAATGACTTTGGTGGCTTCACTTGGAGGTCCTACAGGTCCAGGTCTTAACCCAGCGCGTGACCTTGGTCCACGTATTGTCCATGCTTTGCTTCCAAAATCAGTTCTTGGTGAACACAAGGGTGATTCTAAATGGTGGTATGCTTGGGTACCAGTAGTAGCTCCAATTCTTGCAGCTATTGCAGCCGTTTGCCTATTCAAATTCTTGTATTTATAATACCTGTTTTTTAAGAGCCTGTTTAGGCTCTTTTTCTTTTGCTAAAAAGTGGCTCTTTGTCAACTGTAGTGGGGTGACGTTAGCTAACATCAAGAGAGAACCAAATTGTTTTTTTCTTTTTTGGGAAGAATCTCCTCTGTGCATCTTATATGTTGATTTTTGCAACTTATAGGCCAAAAGAATATAAATTTTATTGATGGAGCTATACTAATAATGTCAAATGTGACAAATTTTAATAAGGAGGAAACCTAGAGGATTAGTGGTGAAATACTTAAAAAAACTTCTACTCTTGCTTTGCATTGGTGCAATCTACAATCTATATTTTACTCTCATAAATTCAAGTTTAACGTCTTGGATCAATATTATTATATTCATAATATTCGGATATGTTGAAGTGTTTGCTTTAGAGTTATTATTTAAATACTCCATCAAATTTCAGAAAAAACATCTATATCCAAATACTTACTATATTTTTAATATCTAGTATAGTTGAAATGGCATATATGCTGGTTGTTGGCTTGAGTTTTACTATAGCAATCCGTTTTGTTTTGCTAGAAATACCTATTACAATCATTGGTTTATTGTATTGGAAGTATCATGTTGATAAAATTGAAAAATTATTAAGAGACAAAAAATCTAATCTATCAAATTGATTTTTATGATTAACATTGCTATTCTAGTTTATCAATTACATAAGTTTCGAAAACTCATTTTTGATAATCTCTTGATAACCCGTGGTCTGAAATAATAGGTTAGATAATAAACGAATAAAGTCTCTAATAGGTGCTTGGTATTACTGACATTTATCAAAGAATGATAAATGAGATAAAAAAGGATCTTAAGAAAGCTACAATTCTCAAAGCGTTAATCAACACGATTATATTAACGTTTATGGGCATTCAAGAGTCATCTCTGGCTGGTAGTGTCTACTACAGAAATTATAGAGCCTAAAAAGCACATAATTTCTTGTCAAATGCTATTTTTTTTTCTACAATAGAGTAGCCGCCTATATAAGAGATGCTTTTGGCATTACACAACATAGCAAGGAGAGATAAATGACATTATTTGACGGCATCACCTTTAAACACCCTGTTTTACGCGTGAATAACCGTGACCACAATATTGATTTTTACAAACGACTAGGATTTAAATTGGTAGTTGAGGAGAACGCCCTTGCTATTTTTTCAGCTAAAAATAAAAAGGCTAGTTTCATCATTGAAGAATCGCCACATCCCCGTACAAGAGCTGTAGAGGGCACTAAAAAGACCAATCAACTGGTCGTTAAACTCCCAAATGCAAACGAGTTATTGGCTGTTTTAGGAAATGGTGTTGTTGTTGAACGTTTGTTTGAAGGCGACAAAGGTTTCGCTTTTGAAACGATTTCTCCAGAAGGTGACCTCTTCTTGCTGCACGTAGAAGACGATGTAGCCACTTTGAAAGAAATTGAGCCAAAGAGCTTCCCTCAAAACGGAGACTTGGCTATCGTTTCAGATTTTCAATTTGAGCAAATCACGCTTAATGTCGCTGATGAAGCTGCAGCACGTGCTTTCTACGACGATGTTTTTGCTGGGGAATTTCCTGTGGATATGCGTTTTGTTCAGGCCAGTGGACCTGATTTGACAGTAGAACCGCATGAAACATGGGATTTGGATATTTTGGAATGCCAAGTACCCCAAGACTATGATTTGAAACACTTGTCTGATTTTCTAGAACAAAAGGGTCAAGAGGTTTACTTAGACAAAAAAGAAAAAGTCCTTGTGCTTTCAGACCCTAATCGCATTGAAATTTGGTTTACAAAATGATGGATTTATTAGATATTGTCCATGACCAAATGACACGTCATATTTACAATGGAGCCTCTGTGGCTCTTTTTAAAAATGGTCAGTGGACGGAGCATTACATTGGTACAATTGATGGGAAAACACCTGTTCAACCCAATCGCATTTACGATTTAGCCTCAGTATCAAAAGTTGTCGGTGTGGGAACGGTGATGATTTCGCTTTTACAGGAGAAAACTTGGGATTTAGACGCCCCTTTGGTGCACTGTTACCCTGATTTTCAGGACAATACGGTGACCTTGCGGCAACTCTTAACCCATGGCAGTGGCATTGATCCTTTTATTCCTAACCGTGATAAGCTAAACGCACAGGAGTTGAAAGCGGCTATCAATCACATTCGAGTGACCGACTCTAAAGCTTTTTTGTACACCGACATTAACTTTTTGCTGCTAGGTTTCATGTTAGAATACCAGTTGGGGCAATCCTTGGATGAGATTTTCAAGGAGCTTGTTTTTCAGCCTTTTGGGATGGAAAAGACCAGCTTTGGTCCTGTAAAAGGGGCGGTTCCAACGCTTTCAGGTGTTACGGACGGTATGGTTCATGATCCCAAAGCTAAGGTTTTGGGCCATCACTCAGGTTCTGCGGGCTTGTTTTCAACGGTCAAGGATTTGGAAGTGTTCTGCCAGCATTATTTGACGGACGACTTTGCTCGTGGCATTTGGCGTAATTTTAGCAGTACGGCAAAGGAGCGCTCTCTAGCTTGGAACAAGGAAGGGGACTGGTTGGACCATACAGGCTATACTGGACCTTATATCGCCATTAATCGCAAGGAGCAAAAAGCAGCGATTTTTTTGACAAATCGCACCTATGATTACGATGATAGACCGCTTTGGATTGAAGAACGAAAATTGATTTCGCAATGGATTCAGAAACATTTCTAAGCATGTCCGCCTCATAGTTGAGGTGGTTTTTTTGATGATCTTAACAACACAAAAAGCAGCCTTGCCTATCGACAAGACTGCTTTTTTCGGCTCTATAATTTCTGTAGTGGGTAACACCCAGTCAGAAGTTATGGAGCCTTTTTGTGCATAGAAAAAAAGCCCCATATGACCTATAATGAAAAGCGACGAAACTACTCATTAGAAAGAATCATATGGAACACTTCAATACTATCACAAAACTACTCGGAATGAAAGACCAAAATATTACTATCAAGGATATTATCGACTGTCAAACACACAAGGAAATTATAGCTTCTCTTGATTACGATGCTCCGAACTGTCCTGCTTGTGGGACAAAGATGGGGAAGTATGACTTTCAAAAAGCCTCTAAAATCCCTTATCTGGACTGTGTCGGCTTCAAGTGTCGAATCCTGCTTAAGAAGCGTCGCTTTCGTTGTTCAAACTGTCGAAAGATGCAAGTCGCTGAGACTTCTCTCGTCAAGAAGAATCATCAAATCCCGACGATCCTCAATCAAAAAATCATCGAAAAGACCTCCATAACAAAAATAGCTGAGGAGCTATCGGTGTCAACCTCAACTGTCATCCGTAAGCTCAATGAGTTTCAGTTTAAAACCAACTTGAATCACCTGCCTACTGTCATGAGCTGGGATGAGTATAGTTTT
>NZ_JBHRZX010000010.1:0-59894 GCF_042649785.1 Streptococcus alactolyticus
ACTTTGAAAACTTTAAAAAACGGATTTTGATTGCATTGAACATAAAGAAAGAGAGGACGAAGTTCGTCCTCTCTAGGTGTTAGCTTTTCATCTACCCACTACAGTTGACAAAGAGCCTCTTTTTTCTCCATGCGCTGTAAAAGCACAGTTGTTGTTGAACGTTGAATATTGAATTCCTTTTCAATGTCTTGTTGAAAATACTCTTCCTTTAATCCATAACTGATAAAGTCAATGATTGACATTTGCATTCCCGTTAGATCAAAGGGTTTTGCAAACTGGTCAAATTCCCGCCCTAGTTGGTTACTGGCTTTTTTAACCAAACGTCCAATATTTTTTTCCATAACAGCACCCCTTTCGTTAGCTAGCTAACTGTTAGGAAGATAACGAAATGTATTGTACTCTTGTTTTGAAAACCTGTCAAGAGATGAAAACAAAAAAGTTAAGGTTTTCCTTAACTTTTCACGTTTTATTCATAGTGCGCCATTGCTTGCGAACCATAAACAAATCACGTAGGGATAGCATTAGCACGGCGACAAGAATGAGAAACATTCCCGTAAAATCAATGGAGTAGAAGATTTCATGCATCACCATTACCGAGAAGAAGACTGAGGATACTGGCTCTATGGCTGCCAACAAACTGCCCTTGACCGCACCGATGATAGCACTGCCTTTAAGGAAAAAGGTGTAAGCAAAGACCGTCCCAACAATAATAATGCCAAATAAGGCAAGCAGGTTGTCAGGCGTCAAAACCAAGGGGTATTGCCAAGAGCGCGTCAAGATGGGAAAAACCACTCCGCCCATGAGCATACCAAGACCAACTACCGTAAAACTCCCAAATTCACGAATCAATTTTGCAGGGAGAACAATGTAAAAAGAATAAGTCACCGCTGAAAAAAGTCCCCAGAAAAAGTCCTTGGGTGTTATGGCTAAACCGTCAAAACGGCCATGCGTGGCAATGATAAAGGTGCCCAAAATAGCTAAAAGAATAGCCACACTTTCAGACAAATCTGGCAGCTGCCTCTTTTTAGCAGACACATAAGCCAAAATCAAAATCGGTGCTACGTATTGCAAAACCGTCGCCGTTCCTGCATTGGTGTACTGAATAGCCATCAAATAAGCATATTGGTTCATCAAAAGCCCAATCAAAGCAAAGACTGCAATTTTAGCAAGCACCCTTTTTTGTCGAATGGCCAGTGAGAAGTGCTGGGGCTGATAGACCATGGCCATGACTGTCAATAAAAGACCTGACACAATCAAACGCAAGCTGCTTAGCAAATTGATATTCATGCCGTTTGCCATGAGGTATTGCCCAGAAATTCCTGAAATCCCCCAGGTAATACCTGCTACCAGCACCATGATTGTTCCCTTGATATTTTTATCCATCTCAGCTCCACTCCACAAAAAGTCATTTCGGCTATCAGTATAGCACAATTCCTGCCAAGGCGATATCCCTTTTCTGACAATACTTGTTAAAAAAGGGTAAAAAAAAGCCCAAAATAATTGGACTTTTTGCCCCTTAGTCTTCTTTTAGTTTTACCAATTCTTGTGCCAAGAGTTTAAGGGCAACTTGTGGGTTGGCTTTTCCTTTTGTGGCTTTCATCAAGAATCCTGTAAAAGCTTTGTCGGCATTGCGTTTGCCTGACTTGAAGTCCGCAACCGCAGCTTCATTGTCTTCAAAGACTTGGTGGATAATTGGAATGAGCACAGCTGGATCAGAAATTTGCACCAAACCGGCTTCTTCAACGTATGCACGTGCTGAACCACCGTTTTTAGCCAAATGAACAAAGACTTTTTTGGCGATTTTTGATGAAATGGTACCATCTGCAATGATAGTCAACATTTCAACAAGGTTTTCAGGGGTCAATGAAATCTCTGAAAGGGTTTTGTTTTCGCTGTTTAAGAATTGAGCGACTTCCCCTTGTAGCCAGTTAGACACTTGTTTAGCATCACCGCCAAGAGCTACGGCACTTTCAAAGAAATCAGACGTTTGTTTTGTTGCTGTTAATTGCGCCGCATCGTAGGCACTCAAGCCAAAGATATTGATGTATTTGGCACGACGGTCTTTTGGAAATTCTGGCAAGGTGCCACGAACAGTATCAATCCACTCATCTGAAATTTCAAAAAGAGGTAGGTCTGGCTCTGGGAAGTAACGGTAATCTGATGACCCCTCCTTGACACGCATCAAAATGGTTTCCCCAGTTGCTTCATCATAACGACGGGTTTCTTGTTGGATTTCACCACCTGAACGCAAGACTTGGGCTTGGCGTTTTTGCTCGTAAATAAGCCCTTTACGCACGTTATTAAATGAGTTCAAGTTCTTCAATTCGGTTTTGACACCAAAAGCCTCTTGACCGTAAGGGCGAAGAGAGATATTGGCATCCACACGCATCGAACCTTCTTCCATTTTCACATCAGAAATACCTGTGTATTGGATAACTTCTTTCAAGGCGGTCAAATAAGCATAGGCTTCTTCTGGCGAACGCATATCAGCTTCTGACACGATTTCAATCAATGGCACACCTTGACGGTTGAGGTCAACGTAAGAATAACCGTCTGTTCCGTGCGTGTTTTTACCAGCATCTTCTTCCAAGTGCGCACGCTCGATACGGATTTTCTTGGTTGAGCCATCTTCTAATTCAATCTCAATCCAACCGTTGTAGCCAATTGGTTCATCAAATTGTGAAATTTGGTAGGCTTTTGGATTATCAGGATAGAAATAGTTTTTGCGGTCAAAGTGCATATTTTGGTGAATATCCATGTTCAGAGCCAAAGCAGCCTTGATACCAGCATCAATTACCCCTTTATTCATCACTGGCAAGACCCCAGGGAATGACCAGTCGATAACATTGGTGTTGGCATTTTGCTCATTACCAAAGTGGGCTGAGGTTGGTGAAAAAATCTTTGAATTGGTATTTAACTCAACGTGGACTTCAAGTCCAATGACAGTTTCAAAGTTCATTAGTCCTCACCTCCAAAAATAACGGGTTGTTGTTTGTGATAATCTGTTGTTGCTTCAAAGGCCGCAGCAGCTTGATAAATAGTTTCTTCACTGTATTTTGGACCGATTAATTGCATACCAACCGGAAGACCGTGGGCAAAACCAGCAGGAATTGAAATACCTGGAAGCCCTGCTAAGTTGACAGGAATTGTTAAAATATCTGCCAAATACATAGCAACAGGGTCATGGTTTAAACTATCCAAATCAAAGGCAACGCTTGGAGAAGTTGGCCCCAAAATCAAATCGTAATCCGCAAAAATATTGTCAAAATCACGGATAATCAAGGTACGCACTTGACCCGCTTTTTTGAAATAAGCGTCGTAGTAACCTGATGACAAGCTAAAAGTACCAAGCATGATACGGCGTTTTACTTCGTCACCAAAACCTTCGCTACGTGTGTTGACATAAATATCGTCAAGATTGTTGTAATTTTCAGTGCGGTAACCATAACGAATACCGTCAAAACGTTGCAAGTTTGATGAAGCTTCTGATGAAGCGATGATGTAGTATACCGCAACACCGTACTTGCTATGTGGCAAGCTCACTTCTTCAACCGTCGCACCCAGTTTTTCAAAGTGTTTCGCAGCGTTAAGAATAGTTTCTTTCACTTCAGGGTCGATACCTTCACCAAGGTATTCTTTTGGCAAGGCAATTTTCATGCCCTTGATGTCTTGACCAATTTTAGCTGTAAAGTCAGCTACTTCACGGTTTGATGATGTTGAATCTTTAACATCGTTTCCAGCGATGACATTCAACAATTGGGCATTTTCTTTGACAGTTGGAGCAAATGGTCCGATTTGGTCGAGCGAGCTACCAAAAGCAATCAAGCCAAAACGTGACACGCGTCCATAGGTTGGTTTCAATCCAACAACACCATTGAAGGCAGCGGGTTGGCGGATAGAACCACCTGTATCAGATCCAAGTGACAAACGCACTTGACCTGAAGCAACTGCAGTAGCAGAACCACCTGATGAACCACCTGGCACCTTGCTGTGATCCCAAGCATTTTTAGTCTTTTTAAAATAAGAAGTTTCGGTTGAACCACCCATGGCAAATTCGTCCATGTTAGTCTTACCGATGACAATCATGTCTTTTCCGTAAACTTTTTCAACAGCTGTCGCATCAAAAATAGGTTCGTAGTTGTAAAGCATTTTAGACGCAGCCGTTGTCAAGATACCGCGTGTTGAAATATTATCTTTGACCGCCAAAGGAATTCCTGACATCACGTTATCAGCGTCAATTCCTTTTTCGTCAATCGCTGCAGCTTGTGCAAGGGCAGATTCTTCCGCCACCGTAATGAACGAATCAACTGCTGATTCGCGTTCTTTAATATCGTCTAGGGTTGCTTTGGTCAATTCAACCGCTGAGATTTCTTTGTTGACAAGAAGATTGTGCAACTCGTCAATTGATTTGCTATTAAATGACATTAAGCATCTCCTCCGTCTTCCAAGATAGCAGGAACTTTAATGTAGTAGTTCTCTGATTGAGGCACATTTTTAAAGAGTTCATCGCGGTCATCACCAGCCACCGCCACATCTTCACGCATAACGGTTTTACGATCCGCCATTGTTGTCGTGACAGGAACCCCATCTGTATCCACTTCGTTTAAGAGTTCTACCATATCGACAATTTTAGACAACGTTGTCGCAAATTCTGATGTTTCTGCTTCAGAAAAGGACAATTTTGACAATTCAGCCACATGACGAACTTCTTCTTCAGAAATTTTCATCTCTTTTCTCCTTGATCAATTAGAATCATAACCTAAATGACAATACAGTCCTTAAAATTATACCATAATTTAAGGTGCTTTTACATGAAAAAAGAAGTGCCTTCCCACTTCTTTCCTTGTTTTAAATCACTTTTGCACCCAAAACATTCTTAAAATGGTTGAGGGCAAACTGATGGTTTTCTTCCGTTAGACTAGCTACGGCATCCGCATAAACTTCGATGTCATACCCCAAATTATAGGCATCAATAGCCGTATGAAGCACACAAATATCCGTCAAAACACCTGTCAAAGCAAGGGTTTTAACCCCGCGTTCGCGCAAACGAATATCCAAATCCGTCCCAGAAAAGGCAGAATAATGACGTTTGTCCATCCAAAAGACACGGCTGTCTTCTTTGATGGTTGCATACACATTGGCTAATTGACCGTATAAATCACGCCCATCGGTTCCCTTGATATTGTGTGGTGGGAACAACTTGGTTTCTGGGTGAAAGACATCACCTTCATCGTGCCCATCAATGGCAAAAAAGATATAATCCCCTGCCTCATAGGCTTCCTTGGTGATGCGAGCAATAGCTTCTTCAATGGCTTGAGCAGGCTTTCCTGCCGTCAATTTTCCATCATCAGCGACAAAGTCTTTCGTGTAATCAATCGAAATTAAGGCTCTTGTCATTAATAGTTATACTCCTTTAATTTGTCAAAAATACCTTCATTGATGACTTTGAGATAAGTTCCCTTCATTCCCAATGAACGGCTTTCAATGATACCTGCAGACTCTAGCTTACGCAAGGCATTTACAATAACAGAACGGGTAATACCAATACGGTCTGCAATGACTGACGCCGTCAAACGACCTTCTGTACCATCCAATTCACCCAAAATGGCTGAAACAGCTTTCATTTCAGAATAAGATAAGGTGTTAATCGCCATGTTGATAGCGGTTTGTTTACGAATCGTTTCTTCTAGATTTTCTGTTTGAAGGTTGAGCAATTGAACCCCCACTACGGTTGAGGCAATTTCGACAAGAATCAAATCATCTTCTAAGAATTCTTTATCGTTACGCCAAATAATTAGCGTTCCAAGGCGCATACCGCCTCCGTATATTGGTGCAATGGTGGTTAGACCATCTGGGTAAATATCTTTTGATTCAACCGGGAAAATCGTTAATTCGTTATCGACAGATAGGTTTGCTTCTGTATCATAGACACGACTCGCCGCTTTTACATAGCCTTCTGGAAATTGTTTGGTTTCAAAAAATTCCTCAACACGGTCAGTATTGGTTTTATACTTCATTGCATAACCAAGAAGGGTTCCTCCTCCGTTGATGATACAAGCATTACAATCAATAATATCAGCTAATTTAGATGCCATAGCATTATAAGGTAATTCAGCATCAAAATGGTCCACTGACCGTTGTAGAATTGATGTAATTTTACGTGTTTTTTCTAATAAATTCGGCATGTTTTACTTCCTTTGCTTTAGTTGCGTTACAATTATATCAGAGGTGTTCTTATTTTGCAAATAATTATCTGAAAATTCCTTTATCTTCTGACTCTTCTCTTTTTTCTCAGCTTTTAAACCGCAAAAAATAAGGTTTTCTCCTCATAATTAAGGAAAAACCTATACTTTTATTAGCGTCGGTATTGACTTAAGACGCGGGTTAATTTGGCTTGAACTTCTGCTAATTCTTCCACTCGTGGCAAATAAACGATACGGAAATGGTCAGGTTCGGTCCAGTTAAAGCCTTTACCTGGCACGAGCATGACTTTTTCTTGTTTGAGCAATTCCAAGCAGAATTGTTCGTCGTCATCGATGCGGTACATCTCGCGGTCAATTTTAGGGAAAATGTAGAGTCCAGCAGTTGGTTTGACCGCAGACAAGCCTGGAACTTCGTTGACAGCCTTGTAAATAAAGTTGCGTTGTTCGTAGATACGACCACCTGGCATCAATAATTCATCCACTGACTGATAACCGCCGAGTGACGTTTGCACCACGTGTTGCCCAAGAACATTGGCACATAGACGCATATTGGCTAACATATTAAGCCCTTCGATATAACCGCGTACATTGGCTTTTGGTCCTGAGAGCACCATCCACCCCACACGGAAACCACAGATGCGGTGTGATTTTGACAAACCATTCATTGAAACACAGAAAACATCTGGTGCCAAGCTAGCAATAGCCGTGTGTTTTTGCCCGTCCATCACAAGACGATCATAGATTTCATCCGCGAAAATAATCAAATCATTTTGGCGAGCAATTTCCACAATCTCTTTCAACAAGTCCTCAGAATACAAGGCTCCTGTTGGGTTGTTTGGGTTGATGACAACGATGGCTTTGGTATTTGATGTGATTTTTAATTTGATATCATCAATATCAGGATACCAATCGGCTTGTTCGTCACAACGGTAATGAACGGCATTTCCACCCGCCAAACTAATGCAAGCTGTCCACAAAGGGTAATCAGGCATTGGCACCAAGACCTCATCACCATCGTCCAAAAGAGCTTGTAAAGAGATGGAAATCATTTCAGAAACCCCATTGCCTAGGTAAATATCATCGATATCCACATGTGGAAAACCTTTTAGCTGACAGTATTGCATAATGGCTTTACGTGCCGAGAAAATCCCTTTACTGTCTGAATAGGCTTCACTATTACGGGCATTGGCAATTAAATCGCGAATGACCTCGTCAGGGGCTGTAAATCCAAATTCTGCTGGGTTCCCTGTGTTTAGACGGAGAATTTTTTCGCCATTTGCCATCATGCGATTGGCTTCGTCTAAAATGGGACCGCGAATATCATAAGCAACGTGTTCTAGCTTTGAAGATTTGTCAAATGTTTTCATAGAATTTACCTCGTTGCCAATATTATAAACTTTCCGCCTTAAATTTTCAATTCTCTAACGATTCTAAAGGTAAATTTTCTTGTGTGAAAAAGGCTCTGATAAACTCTGCTTTTTCTGAATGGTTTTCTGTTAAGGTAAAAAGAATTCAGAAAAATACTCAAATGCTTTCAATTTCACATGAAAAGGAGTATAATGAACGTGAGGATATTCATAGTTTAGGCCATTTAGGTGCCTATTGTCCTGCATATCATTTTATATCTCATAGGAATGAGGGAAATGTTACCTTTTCATTCTTTGGTTAACATAATTAAGGAGGCAGTTATGTCACAACATTATGAACGAATTATGATTGCGGTTGATGGTTCTTACGAATCTGAGTTAGCTTTTGAAAAAGGGGTAAACGTTGCTTTGCGTAACAAGGCTGAATTGATCTTGACACACGTCATTGACACACGTGCCCTACAAAGCATTGCGACCTTTGACACTTACATCTACGAACAATTAGAAGAAGAAGCTAAGGGTGTTTTGGAAGGTTTTGAAAAGAAAGCCCATGAAAGAGGGGTTGAAAAAGTCAAACAAGTCATTGAATTTGGTAATCCTAAGACCCTTCTTGCTCGTGATATTCCTGATAAAGAAAAGGTGGATTTGATTATGGTAGGGGCGACTGGTCTTAATACCTTTGAACGCTTGCTTATCGGTTCATCATCAGAATACATCATGCGCCATGCTAAAGTGGACTTGTTGGTCGTGCGTGATAGCCAAAAGACTTTCTAAAAGGACAACTGAACTCGGCCTAGTTTTTGCGACTAGGTCTTTTTGCATACGAAAAAACCAAGCTTAGGATGTCTTAGCTTGGTTATTTTTTTGGCGCTGAAAAGCGTGTTGAATTTGTCGATTTAATTTCCGATGAATGGTTGGTTCTGGTGCAAAACGTTCTTCCCAATCATCTGGTTTTAAAATTTTATGAGTGATAGGGTCAAAATGCGCCTTGCCGTCAGGGAAAACTTTGCCCATATTAGCCTCATGAACCGCGTCAAATAACGGTTTAGGGTCAACACCCATCAATACAAATGAACCATAGGTCAAATACAGCAAATCCGTCAAGGCATCCACTTGCCCAACCAAAGGCGTTTCAGGGTGTTCCTTGCTTTCTACCTTGCGTGCCGCCTTGTCAATAGCCGCGTGCAATTTGACCAGCGAATCGTTAAAGATAGCCTCATCTCCATGACTAGCCGCATAGAGAAATTCCACGATTTCTTCGACCTTGAAATCCGAACGGTGATTAGCCTCTTCATTTTCATAGACTCTTGGCATTTCGCAGGTTGTGCCATCCATGACCTTGTGGAACATTTTCACCTTGTTGAAATTTTCGTCTTGGCTATCAAAACTTTCTTCTTGCTCTAGATGAATCAAGCCAAAGTGAGCCAAAGCTTTTGAGATACCGTCGTTATTGTTGGTTTCTGTGGTGTAATGGGCAATGTCTTTGAGAGAAGCTTCCGCATTTCCCATCGCGACACCGATACCAACACCCGATAGCATTTCCTTATCATTGTCAGAATCGCCAAAGGCCATTACCTCAGACAAATCAAAGCCAAATTGATTGCCTAAACGCTCGATGCCGTGTATTTTGGATTGGTTGTAAGAAATCAAATCCGCTGAATAAGGGCTGCTGCGCGTTACCTTAATCTGTGGAAAACGGTTCTGAATGTTTTCCGTTTCGTCCTCGGTCGCAATCAAAACCACCTGATAAATGGGCCGGCGCATCAAGGTCAGCAAGCCATTGACATTTTGCGGTTTGAAACGACGAATGAGGTGTTTAAAACTACGCTCGACTGCTTTTGCCCATTGCTTGGGAACAACCGAACTCACCACTTGCCCAAAACGGCTAGTCCCCATGTCAATAATACGTGAGCCAACCAAGCCCGAAGCTGTCCCCAAAGAAATCTCGCGACGCTTGTCATTGGCATAACGGATAATGCGGTAAACAGTGGACACAGACAAAGGATTTTGGTAAACCACCACATCACGCGTGAAAATATACTGCCCATTATAAGTCACTGCAAAATCCAAGCCCAGATTTTCAAGGTAAGGCTGCACAAAACTTGGTCCCCGACCTGTTGCCACGCCGACAAAAATTCCTTGTTCTTTTAAATTGTTAATGGCTTTTTTTGTGGATTGTTGGACGTTTTTTCGGTCGTTTAACAGGGTGCCATCAATATCAAAAAAGACTGCTTTTATCGCCAAATCAGTTTCTCGCTCTCCATCTTTATGTTAAAATAGATTATAACACATTTTTGAAGGAAGTTTTAGAACAATGAAAAAAATCCTTGTCTTGCACACAGGCGGTACAATTTCCATGCATGCTGATCAAGCGGGTAATGTTCGACCAGATACGGATAATCCTATGAATCATATTGGTGTCAGTCTTGATAACATCGAAGTGACAGCAATTGATTTTTTTAATATCCCAAGCCCACACATCACCCCTAAACACATGCTCCAGCTTTATCAAGAAATCAAGCAAAAAGCTGCGGATTTTGACGGAGTGGTCATTACCCACGGTACAGACACCTTGGAAGAAACGGCTTATTTCCTAGATACCATGGAAATTCCTAATATTCCTATCGTTATCACAGGCGCCATGCGCTCGTCAAACGAACTAGGAAGTGACGGGGTGTACAACTACCTCAGCGCCCTTCGTGTAGCCAGCCATGACGATGCTATTGGCAAGGGGGTACTGGTCGTGATGAACGATGAAATTCACGCTGCTAAATACGTGACCAAGACACACACGACCAACGTATCAACCTTCCAAACACCTATCCACGGCCCACTTGGCATTATCATGAAACACGATATTGTATTCTTTAAAATGGCCGATACGCGTGTTCGCTTTGATTTGACTGATATTTCAGGAACTGTGCCAATTGTCAAGGCCTATGCAGGGATGGGGGGAGATGGTATCATCAGTTTCCTTAACCCTGACAATGTTTGTGGAGTCGTGATTGAAGCCTTGGGAGCTGGTAATGTGCCACCACGCGCTGCCCAAGAAATCGTGCACCTCATCGAGCAAGATGTCCCAGTTGTCTTGGTATCACGTTGTTTCAATGGGATTGCGGAGCCTGTTTATGCCTACGAAGGCGGTGGCGTCCAACTCGCCCAAGCAGGGGTTATGTTTGTCAAGGAATTAAACGCTCAAAAAGCGCGCTTAAAACTCCTTATCGCTCTAAACGCTGGTTTGAAAGGGCAAGCCCTCAAAGACTACATTGAAGGTTAGGCCGCTTATCTTTTCAAAAAGACACTCAAAAAAGCTCAGCTTAAATCAAGCTGAGCTTTTTGCCATTCCATGGGCTTTGGTGTCTTATCATGGGTGTTGTTTTTCCGCTGCCCTTGTCATGTCAAAAAGGAGAGGTCAGCAACTCACCGACCGTAAGCAGGTCTAGGATGAATGGTTTTAGCAAAATATTTGTGATAAGTGACTCTTACTGTCATAAGCCTTCCCCCTCACTTCATTTGATGGTTTTATTATAAGGGAAAAAACTTAAGCATGGCTTGCAAAAAACTTGCACAAAGCTTAATCAAAGGTGTCCTTGTCTTTGAGATGGTCGGAAATCACCTGCCACCTAGCGTCTTTTTGCCAATTATCTTCCGCCACAATCTGGCTTGCCACCCGTCTGGCTTCCTCTAAAATGGGATAATCTTCCACGATATCCGCCACTTGAAATTCGGGAATACCTGATTGGCGAGTGCCAAAGATTTCACCTGAACCGCGCATTTTGAGGTCAGCTTCTGCTAATACAAAACCGTCCGTGGTTTCTGTCATGATTGTCATGCGCTCTTTTCCTGTGTCTGTTTTGGGATTGGCCACTAAGATGGCATAAGATTGCTTATCCCCACGGCCCACTCGTCCGCGTAGCTGGTGCAATTGGCTAAGCCCAAAACGGTCAGCATCCATAATCAACATGATAGTTGCATTGGGCACATTGACACCAACTTCAATGACGGTGGTTGACACCAAAATCTGACTTTTTTGCTGCTTGAAGTCTTGCATGATAGCATCCTTTTCTTCGTTTTTCATGCGACCATGCATGAGGGCAACTGTCGCAGTTCCTGCGAAATATTGGGACAATTCGTCGTGCAAAGCAACTGCATTTTTCAAATCCAAGGCCTCAGATTCTTCAATGAGAGGTGACACCACATAGGCTTGGGCACCTTTGGCTAACTCCTTTTTCATCCAATCCAAGACAGTAGGCAACTGCTCATGCTTGACCCAACGTGTGATAATAGGCTTTCGCCCCGCAGGCAATTCATCAATAATGGAAACGTCCATTTCCCCAAAAGCCGTAATAGCCAGCGTTCTGGGAATAGGCGTCGCGGTCATCATCAAAACGTCAGGGTTATTGCCTTTTTCACGGAAAATACGACGCTGATTGACACCAAAGCGGTGCTGCTCATCTGTAATAACCAAACCCAAGCGGTGATAGGTCACTGCGTCTTGAATCAAGGCGTGTGTTCCCACGACCATATCAATCGAGCCATCCGCCAACGCCGCAAGGGCTGTTTTTTTCGCAGCCGCCTTCATGCCTGACGTTAAAATCGCGATCGATAAGTCTGGAAACAATTGACGCAAACTTTCAAAATGTTGTTCCGCTAAAATTTCCGTGGGCACCATCAAGGCTGACTGAAAACCTGCGGTGTAGGCGGCATACATGGCAAGACTAGCCACAACAGTCTTTCCTGACCCCACGTCCCCTTGCAAAAGGCGATTCATGTGAGCACCTGAACGCATATCGGCTAAAATGGCCTCCAAACTGCGTTTTTGCCCACCTGTCAAGGCAAATGGCAGAGTAGCAATCTTTTTAGCCACTTTTTGAGCATCATAGGCAATCACCTGACCGTTGCTTTCTGCCTTATTATCCGCCTTTAGAACCTGCAAATTCATCTGAAAATAAAACAGTTCCTCAAACTTGATGCGGCGCAGGGCCTGTTTGTATTCGGCGATGTCTTTTGGAAAATGCATGGCAGCGGTGGCTTGAGCACGTCCTAACAGACGGTATTTGTCCAGAAGGACTTGGGGGAGATTTTCAGGTAACCAATTCAAAGCCCCCATATCAAAGGCTGACTGGATAGCCTTGACCAGTGTTTTTTGTGAAATGCCTTGAGCCACGCGGTAAACAGGTTGCATATCATCTGTGACCTGAGCCAAAATTTTCATTCCAGTCACCGTTGCTTTCAGGGCATCCCATTTTCCAAAAATAGCAATATCACTGCCCAAGGTCACCTTATCCGCTAAATAAGGTTGATTGAAAAAAGAAACAGCAACAACTGCTTCGCCCTGCCGAATTTTAAAGGACAGGCGATTACGTTTATATCCATAATACTGCACGTTCGCTGGTGTCACAACTGTTCCGACGATAACCGAACGCTCCCCGTCAACCAACTCAGAAATGCGTTTGCTTTTAAAATCCTCATAACGAAAAGGGTAGTAGAGCAACAAGTCCTCAATCGTATAAATACCTAATTGCTGGCATTTTTCGGCTGTTTTGGCACCGATACCTTTTATTTCCACAATGGGTGATTGTAAGTTCATAAAACCTCACTTTGCTGCTTAATAGCAAAAAGAGATTCTAAATCGCTGCTTTTTCGTCACAGCGAAGTAGAATCCAATTTATTTTGAATACACACGAGGCACACGGTCACTTAATAGACAAAGCACTTCATAATTGATGGTGCCACGTTTTTGGGCTAAATCCGTCGCAGTGATAACTTGGTCGCCGTCTTGTCCAATCAAAGTCACCTTGGTACCAATTGGAAGTTTTTCTGGCAAGCGAATAGTGATTTGGTCCATTGACACACGCCCAACGATTTCACACCATTCCCCATTGACCAACACATAAAAGCCTTGCAAATCACGGGTCCAGCCATCTGCATAACCAATCGGAACCGTCGCAATGTATTCATCTCCTTGAGCCACGTAAGTAGCCCCATAACCAACAGAATCACCAGCTGAAATTTGCTTCACATGTACCAAAGAAGATTCCAAGCTGAGAGCAGGTTTGATCGGATAAGGCAAGGCTAATTCCGTACCGCTTGGGTTAAGGCCGTACATCACAATGCCTAAACGCACCATGTTAAAAATGGTTTCGCTATGCCACAGACTCGTTGCCGAATTGCTGGCGTGAACAAGGGCTGGCGTTTCGCTCAAATGCGTAATCAAGTCTGTGAAAAAGGCTAGCTGTTGATTGAATTTAGTGTCGTCAGCTTCATCAGCCGTTGCAAAATGCGTGAAAATTCCTGCCACATGAGCGCCAGCTTTTTTCAAATCCGCCAACAAATGCTCTGCCTCATCCAGACTTCTCACACCAATCCGACCCATGCCAGAATCGACTTTCAAATGAACATCCAAGTCCGCCAAAGAAATGCCTTGCGCCAAGGCCATGTCCAACCATTCCTGACTAGCCACCGTCAAGGTCAAATGATGCTCGCGCGCTATTTCCACTTCTTCTGGCATAATAACTCCCAGAATCAAAATGGTCTTGTCAATGCCAGCTTCACGCAACTCCAGCGCTTCATCAATATTGGACACGCAAAAGCCATCCACCAAATGCGAAATCGCCTGCGCCACTTGCTTAGACCCATGCCCATAAGCATTAGCCTTTACCACCGCAAAAGTCTGCTTCCCTTGAGGGATATTAGCTTGCACACTTTCAATATTTTGGCAAATCGCTTCTAAATCAATTAAGGCCTTAGTCGGTCTATGTAAACTCGAAATCATGTCATTCCTCCAAAGATAATCATTTATGAGAAGTCGTCTAATGTGTGATTTCTAATCCTTTCAACCAGAATCATCCTCTAAGATAACACTGGCTTGGGCATAATCTCCCGAGTGAGAGATGGAAATAAAAGTCCTTCCCGAAAAAGGAGAGCGGGTAATCACCGGCGCTCCTTGGGAATTATTTAAAATTTCGATATCCTGAAATCGCAGTTTTCCAATGCCCGTCCCCATTGCCTTAGCAAAGGCTTCCTTTCCAGCCCAACGCCCTGCCAAAAAGGCCATTTGGCGTTTTAAGTTGGCATGTTCTGAAAAGCGCCTAAACTCCGCTTCTGTTAAAATGCGTTGAGCAAATTTGGGGTTCTTCTCATAAGCTTGTTGAATTGCGGAAATGTCTTGTAAATCAATACCATGCCCAATAATCATGTGACTCCCTTACCTCAGCTTATCCGCACCTGCTAACTCTCCTCAAAACTAAGGAGCTGAGAGAAATCCCCAGCTCCATTATATGTTAGTGATTAGAAGAGCAAGTCCTCATAGGAATCATGTCGCAATGTTTCATGAATTTCACGGATTAATTGTTCAGTTTTATCCCAGCCCAAACATGGGTCAGTGATGGATTTTCCAAAGACTTCTGGCGTGTCTTGACGACCGTCCTCAAGGTAAGACTCAATCATGAATCCACGCACATAAGCTTTGATTTTCTCATTCCAATCTCGATTGATTAGGGTTTGACGAACAATACGCACTTGTTCTAGGTAATTTTTCCCTGAATTGTCGTGGTTGGTGTCAATCACGATAAATGGATTTTGAAGTCCCATTTTTTCGTACAAGCTGATCGCTTTGAGCAAATCATCGTAGTAATAATTTGGCTCATTTTCACCGTGTTCGTTGGTTGCCCCGCGCAAGATAGCATGAGCTAACAGATTGCCGTCCGTTTCCACTTCAGCATTTTGGTAAATGAAATTTTGCACATTTTGCGCGGCATAAATACCATTAAACATAACCTGTAAGTTACCAGACGTTGGGTTTTTCATACCTGTCGCCGCATCAATTCCTGATGCTACAAAGCGGTGTTCTTGGTCTTCAACCGAACGCGCCCCAATAGCGTGGTAAGAAACCAAATCATCTACTAGCGGTAAATTAGCAGGGTAAAGCATTTCATCAGCCGTAGTCAAACCTGTTTCAGTAATCACGCGATAATGCAAGTGACGAACGGCTGCCACTCCATTAATCAAATCAGGTAATTTTGAGGTATCTGGCTGGTGCATCAAGCCCTTATAGCCGTCACCATTGGTACGTGGCTTAGCGGTATAAACACGCATCACAATAAAGATGCTATCTTTAACTTCTTCTTGCAATTTTGCCAGGCGGCGAGCGTATTCCAAAACAGCCTCTTCATTATCTGACGAACAAGGACCAATCACAAGAAGCAGGCGCTCATCTTCACCTCTGATGATACGAGCCAATTCCTCGTCACGCGCCTCTTTCTTTGCAAGAAAGTCTCCTTCTAATTTTGAGATGGCCTTAACTTTTGCAATGTCAAGCGTTGCACTTTTTTGATGTATTCCCATAATTATTTTCCTAATGTGCCGTAAATTTCACGGATTAATTGTTCCGTGTTGTCCCAACCAAGACAAGGGTCAGTGATTGATTTTCCGAAGATTTCTGGCGTATCTTGACGACCATCTTCAAGATAAGATTCAATCATGAAACCACGCACGTATTGCTTAATTTTAGCATTCCAATCACGATTGATTAGGGTTTGACGGACAATACGCACTTGTTCCAAATATTGCTTGCCTGAGTTGTCATGGTTTGTGTCAATCACGATGAATGGGTTTTTAAGCCCTAATTTTTCATAGTGTTCGATGGTTTCAAGGACATTGTCATAGTAATAATTTGGGACATTTTTACCATATTCGTTGGTTGCTCCTCGAAGAATAGCGTGTGCCATGGCATTTCCTGACGTTTCCACTTCTTCACCGTTGAATAGGAAAGATTGTTTGTTTTGAGCAGCGTAGATACCGTTGAACATAACGTTCAAATTACCAGATGTTGGGTTTTTCATTCCTGTTGGAACATCGATACCAGATGCTACAAAACGGTGTTGTTGGTCTTCAACAGAGCGTGCTCCAATCGCGATATAAGACACCAAGTCATCCACCAATGGAAGGTTTTCAGGATAAAGCATTTCATCAGCAGTTGTCAAGCCTGTTTCTGAAATCACGCGGTAGTGCAAGTTACGTACCGCTTTGATACCGTTAATCAAGCTTGGTGATTCTGATGTATCAGGTTGGTGCATCAAGCCTTTATAGCCATCCCCATTGGTACGTGGTTTGGCAGTATAGACACGCATCACCATAAAGACGCGGTCTTTCACTTCTTCTTGAAGTTTTGCCAAACGATGAGCGTATTCGAGAACAGCCTCTTCGTTATCTGATGAGCAAGGACCGATGACCAAAAGAACACGGTCATCTTCGCCTTTCATGATCGCTTCTAATTCGTGGTCACGCGCTTCTTTTCTCGCCAAAGCCTCACCAGTTAAGGCAGATTCTTCCTTTAGCGCATCGAAATCGATTTTTTTACTTGTTGCTTTAAATGACATGAATCATCCCCCTTAGTATCGAAAAGTTTAGATTTTTTCTATTATATCACTTTTGGCTCTGTTTTCAATCAACTTTTCTGAATTTTCAGTAGACAGTCTAAAATTGTTTGCGACCGTGACAGTTTTTGAATTTCTTACCTGAACCACATGGGCAAGGATCGTTACGTTTAACGTGAGAGAAATCAATATCTTGTGTCGCTTGGTTTGGTGTTTGCGCCGCAATATTCTTTTCAGCCATTGTTGTGGCGTTTTGTGACGCACGTTCACGTTCTTGTTGGTGAATTTGTGCTTTCATCATGGTTCTTGTTACATCAAATTCAATCGCACCAATCATAGCTTGGAACATACGGAAACCTTCAGATTGATATTCCACCACAGGGTTATTTTGGGCATAACCACGCAAACCAACAGATTGACGCAATTGATCCAAAGCATCAATATGGTCTGTCCATTTATTGTCAACAACCATCAAAATAAGCACTTTTTGGAATTCTTTGACGGCATCAGGTGTTTTCAATTTAGCCATTTGCGCATCGTAAACGACCATCGCACGGTTAAAGAGTTCTTCTTTGATTTCATCAAAGCTCAAGTTTTCCAAATCAGATTGTTGGATAGATTGCTCATCAACTAGGTTGTTCTTAGCAAAATTCAAAATAGCGGCAAGTGCTTCGTCACGATCTGAATGGCTGTGTGCCTCAACAGTACGTTTGATGGTGCGTTTAATCATCGCTTTGATTTCAGGACCTAAATCACGGTCAGCTGTAATCACGTCACGACGTTCTGCATAAATGATTTCACGTTGTTCACGCATAACATCATCGTATTGCAAGACTTGTTTACGTGTATCGTAGTTGTTCCCTTCAACACGTTTTTGGGCAGATTCCACTTGACGTGTCAACATACGCGAACGAATAACCGCATCTTCTTCATCAAGATTCATACGGTCAAGGAAGGCCTTAATACGGTCTGAACCGAAACGACGCATCAAATCATCTTCAAGTGACAAGTAAAATTGTGATTCACCTGGGTCACCTTGACGTCCTGAACGTCCACGAAGCTGGTTATCAATACGACGGCTTTCATGACGTTCTGTTCCGATAACGCACAAACCACCCAATTCACGCACACCTTCACCAAGTTTAATATCGGTACCACGACCAGCCATGTTGGTTGCGATAGTGACTGCACCACGTTGACCAGCGTTCATGATGATTTGAGCTTCTTTAAAGTGGTTTTTCGCATTCAAAACTTCGTGTGGAATGCCTGCATCCACCAAGCGTTTTGAAATAATATCAGATGTTTCAACGGCAACTGTACCAACAAGAACAGGTTGTCCTTTAGCATGACGTGCCTTAACATCTTCAACCACTGCTTTGAACTTAGATTCCAAAGTTGGGTACAAGAGGTCTGGATGGTCAATACGAGCAACTGGTTTGTTCGTTGGTATCGGAATGATACGCATGTTGTACACTTCACGGAACTCTTCTTCTTCCGTTTTAGCGGTACCAGTCATTCCTGCCAATTTCTTATACATACGGAACATATTTTGGTAAGTAATTGAGGCACTTGTTTTTGATTCTTCTTGAATGCGGACGCCTTCTTTAGCTTCGATGGCTTGGTGCAATCCATCAGAGAAACGACGACCTTCCATCGTACGACCTGTAAATTGGTCAACGATTAGAATTTCACCTTCTTGGCTAACCACATAGTCAATATCCAAAATCATGATGTAGTTAGCGCGAAGAGCATTGTCGATATAGTGCGTCAAGGCAACATTTTCCAAATCGTAAAGATTGTCTAAGTGGAAGTATTCTTCTGCCTTGTCAATCCCGTAATCCGTCAAGCTAATGGTCTTAGTTGGCACATCGATGATGTAGTCTGTGCTTGTCAAAGTTTTAACAAAACGGTCCGCACGAATGTACAACTGACTCGTTTCTGAGCTAACTTGACCAGACACAATCAATGGTGTTCTAGCTTCGTCAATCAATACTGAGTCCACCTCGTCAATCAAGGCGAAGTTTAGCGGACGTTGTACCATGTCTTCCTGACGAACAACCATATTATCACGCAAGTAGTCAAAACCAACTTCTGAGTTGGTTGAATAAGTGATGTCACAGTTGTAAGCTTCACGTTTTTCAGATGATGATTTCGCTGACAAGTTGATACCAACAGAGAGTCCTAGCCAGCTGTACACTTCACCCATTTCTGTCGCGTCACGCGTTGATAGGTATTCGTTAACCGTAATAACGTGCACCCCTTCGCCAGAAATGGCGTTAAGGTAAACTGGCATAGTCGCTGTCAAGGTTTTCCCTTCACCAGTACGCATTTCAGGAACATCACCATTGTGCATCACGATACCACCCATAATTTGCACACGGTAAGGGAACAAGCCCAATACACGTTTGGCTGCTTCACGCACAACCGCGAAAGCTTCTGGCAACATCTGGTCGAGGGTTTCGCCGTCCTTGTAACGTTGTTTAAATTCAGGAGTCTTTGCTTTCAATTCGTCGTCTGACAAAGCTGCCATAGCGTCAGCATAAGACTCAACCTTTTTTGCTATTCTTTCTAATTTTCTTATTTCACCTTTATCGTTTTCGATAACAGTCCGTAGAATATTTGCCATTCCAATTCCTTTCGATAAACTTGTCAACCCATTCTATCATAAAAACCCTTTAAATTCAAGAATTCAGCGTACTAGCATCTGCTCAACTGAGGGTGTTAGAAGCGTTTTCCAAACACGCAAAAAGACTGAGGTAACGGCCCTCAGTCCTAACATTCTTATAAGAAATTAACGTTCTGATACTTTCTTAGCCAAAGCAAAATTACCTAGGGTTGCTGAGCCATTTTCGGCTACACCTGGTGTAACAATGTACTCTGCAACATCTGGAACAGGAACATAGCCATTTAACAGGGCGCTAAATTTATTACGAACGCGATGCAGCATATGCTCTTGTGCCATAACACCACCACCAAACACAATGACTTGTGGGCGATAAAGTAAAGTTGCTTGAACAGCGGCTTGGGCGATGTAGTAAGCTTGGACATCCCAAACTTCAGAATTGAGCTCAATCAATTCACCGCGAATACCTGTACGCCCTTCAAGCGAAGGACCTGCTGCCATACCTTCCAAACAGCCCTTGTGGAAAGGACAAGAACCTGTGTAGTCATTAGCAACATCTTGTGGGTGTGGCGCCACATAAACGTGACCCGCTTCGGTGTGTCCGATTCCACCAACAAATTCACCATTTTGGATAGCACCCGCTCCAATTCCTGTACCGATAGTGTAGTAAACAAGGCTCTTAACCCCTTTACGAACAAGGGTTTCACCATATGCAGAGCTGTTAACATCGGTTGTAAAGTAAAAAGGTACTCTAAAATGTTTTGAAATCAATCCAACCAAGTCCACATTTGCCCAATGAGGTTTTGGCGTAGTCGTAATGTAGCCATAGGTTTCTGAATTTTCATCCACATCAATCGGACCAAAAGACCCAATAGCGACACCTGCTAAGTCTTCCTCAAAGCGCTTGAAAAAGGCAACCACTTTGTCAATGGTTTCATAAGGTGTAGTCGTTGGAAATTGCGCCTTTTCCACTACTTGAAATTGCTCATCACCGACAGCACAAACAAATTTCGTCCCGCCAGCTTCTACGCTACCGTATAATTTTGTCATGTTTTTTACCTCAATATATTATATTTTTTCGATTTGTCAGTGAAAGAGAGGTGACAATCACCTCTCTACTGAATCGTTTTTATTTAACGTCTAGCAAGTTATCCCCTTCACGGACGCTACCATCAGCGACTGGTGTTACTTCAGAGTAGTCAGCTGTATTTGTGATGATAATCATAGTCGTATCATCAAGTCCCGCGTCAGCGATTGCTTTTCTATCAAATGTTCCAAGAACATCGCCTTTTTTCACTTTTTGGTTAGCTGATACTTTTTTAGTAAAGCCTTTACCTTCCATTGACACGGTGTCAATACCAATGTGAATCAAAACTTCTGCTCCGTCGTCAGATTTAAGGCCGTAAGCATGACCTGTTTCAAAGGCAATTTGAACCGTACCATCAACTGGTGAGTAAACTGTGTCACCACTTGGTTTAACAGCAATCCCTTGACCCATTGCCCCAGATGAGAATACAGGGTCGTTAACAGATGCCAAGGCAACTGTTTCACCAGCTAATGGGCTAACAATTGTTTCTGCTACTGCTTGAGTGGTAGGAGCTTGACTTGGTGCTGCAGTTGTTGTTTCTGCTTGTTTAGCAGATTCTTGAGCCGCTTGTTCTGCAACTGCTTCTGCTTCGAAAAGACCTGCTTCTCTTGTTTTACCGTAGATGTAAGTCAAAGCAAAGGCAATGGCGAAGCTGATAAGTTCACAAAGAATGTAGAATGGAATAGATGTTGCGTTGATTGAAAGGAATCCAAGGAAACCTGCTGAACCAAGTGATACGGCAACAACTTTAAGCAATCCTGCTACTGCAGCTGCTACCCCTGAACCAATCAAGGCACAGAAGAATGGGAAACGGTATTTCAAGTTAACCCCGAACAAAGCAGGTTCGGTAATACCTAGAAGGGCTGATACCCCTGCAGATGAAGCAAGACCTTTTGTTTTAGAATTTTTCGTTAAGAACCAGATGGCAAATGTCGCCGCACCTTGGGCAACGTTGGCCATAGAAGCTACTACGAAGACGAAATCTCCGTATCCAATACCTTCACGCCAAGCTGAAAGCAATTGTGTTTCGATAGCTGGGAAGGATTGGTGCAGACCTGTCATAACAATCAATGAGTAAGTACCACCAAAGATACCCATACCAATGAATCCAGTTGTGTTATACAACCATACAATCCCATCTGTGATTGCATTTGACAACATCAACATCACTGGACCAATGACTGTGAAGGTTACAAAACCTGTAATCATCACAGACAAGAGTGGTGTGAAGGTAAAGTCAACTGATGATGGCAAACGTTTGTGGAAGAATTTTTCTAAGACTGAAAGCAACCAAACTGCTGCCAAAACTGGAATAACTTGGTAAGCGTAGTTGGTTTGTGCTACATGGTAACCAAAGACATTCCAATATTCGCTAGCCCCACCAAGGTCTGGTGTGGTCATAATCATACCAATGGCAGCCCCTAGGAATTGGTTAGCACCAAAGCGTTTCGCAGCTGAGATTCCGACCAAGATAGGCAAGAACATAAATGGTGCAGCTGACATCAATTGAATCATTGCTGAGATACCCTCAATAGCAGGGTACATCTCTTCAAGTGATTTTGGTCCAAATAAGTCTGGTGAGGTTAAGAAGTTGCGCAATGCCATCAACAAACCACCTGCAACCAGGGCAGGAATAATTGGAACAAAAATGTCTGACAACAACTTAATCAAAGCCATGATTGGGTTAAATCGCCCATTGTTGTTAGCAATTTGTTTTAAATCATCTGTAGAAACTTCTGACAAACCTGTCTTTTTAATCAATTCGTCATAAACGAAGTTGACATCCCCAGCACCGATGATAACTTGGTACTGACCGTCAATTTTGAAAGTTCCTTTAACATCTGGATTTTCATCCAATGCTTTTTGATCGACTTTGGTATCGTCTTTTAATACAAGACGAAGACGAGTCGCACAGTGGGCAGCTGCAACAAGATTATCTTTTCCGACCGCTGCAATAACGTCAGAAGCTACTTTTCCATAATCCATTACATTAACTCCTTTTGTCTATTTATTAAGTGTGTGAAAGCGTTTCACTTGTTTACGTTTACATTCTACCACATCTGTCAAAAATATGTCAAGCGTTTGATATATTTTTTTATTTTTTGCCAAAAACAATTGATTTTTAAATAGAAAACGTTTACTATATAGGTATAGATGGATTACTAAAAGGAGAAAGACCCCTATGGATTTACCTAAAGAAATACGATACCGAGCGTATTCCGACTGGAGTACCGAAGAAAGAGCTGCTATTGCAGAAAATGTCAACAAGTCACCTTGGCATGTCACTTATCACATTGAGCCAAAAACAGGCTTATTAAACGACCCAAACGGCTTTTCTTTTTTTAACGGCAAATACACCCTCTTCTACCAAAATTGGCCATTTGGCGCGGCTCATGGCTTGAAAGAATGGGTTCATACCGAGTCAGAAGATTTGGTGCATTTCCATACAACTGGCGCAGAATTGCTGCCTGACACCAAGCACGATAGCCACGGGGCTTATTCAGGTTCAGCCTACGAAATCGACGGCAAATTATTCCTATTTTACACAGGAAATGTCCGTGATAAAAACTGGGTACGTGACCCTTTGCAAATCGGGGCTTGGATGGACAAAGACCACAAGATCACCAAATGCAAAGACGTGCTTATTCAGCAGCCTAGCGACGTGACTGAACACTTCCGTGACCCACAAATTTTCAAATACGATGACCAATTTTATGCTATTGTTGGAGCTCAAAGTCCTGAAAAATCAGGCTTTATCAAGCTTTACAAAGCCCTTGACAACAACGTTGAAAACTGGGAAGAAGTGGGTAATCTTGACTTTGGCGGAACAGGGTCAGAATACATGATTGAATGTCCAAACCTTGTTTTTGTGGATGGAAAACCAGTCCTACTTTACTGTCCACAAGGTCTGGATAAGGCAGAATTGGATTACCAAAACATTTACCCAAATACCTACAAAGTGTGTCAAACGTTTGATACAAAGATCCCTAAATTGGTTGATCCATCAACAATCAACAACTTGGATTATGGATTTGAAGCTTACGCAACACAAGGGTTCAATGCGCCTGATGGACGTGCTTTGATTGTGAGTTGGATTGGATTGCCAGATATTGATTACCCAACTGACCAATACGACTACCAAGGGGCACTTAGCTTGGTCAAAGAATTGTCTATCAAAGACGGCAAACTCTACCAATACCCTGTCGAAGCCATTACAAGCCTGCGTTCAAGCTCAGAACCGCTTGCTGACAAAGCCGAAACAGCAAACATTTACGAATTAGAAGTTACTTTTGCTGCTGACCAAGTATCAGAATTATTACTATTCGCTGACGACAAAGGAAACGGCCTACGTTTGACTGTGGATACTGCCAACGGAAAAGTCATCCTTGATCGTAGCAAAGCTGGCGTGCAATACGCAACTGATTTTGGTCAAACCCGTGAATGTGACATTGAACCAACAGAAACCACTGCCAACATCTTCGTCGATCGTTCAATTGTTGAAATTTTCATTAACAAAGGAGAAAAAGTATTTACCAGCCGCGTCTTCCCAGAAGCAGGGCAAAGCGGTATTCAACTCACAGCTGGGGAAACGACTGGAACATACTTTGAGTTAACAAAGTAACATGGTAGCAAAATTAACAGATGTCGCTGAATTAGCTGGTGTTAGTCCAACCACCGTGTCGCGTGTCATCAATAACAAAGGGTATTTATCTGAAAAAACCAAAAGCAAGGTTCAAAAAGCCATGCAAACCTTGGGTTACAAGCCCAACAACCTCGCTAGAGGTCTGCAAGGCAAGTCAGCCAAATTGATTGGGCTCATCTTTCCAAATATCAGCAATATTTTTTATGCCGAACTCATCGAACATTTGGAAATCGAGCTTTTCAAACGTGGTTACAAGACCATTATTTGCAACAGTCAAAACGACCCTGCAAAAGAAAAAGAATACCTCGAAATGCTTGAGGCTAATCAGGTAGACGGGATTATTTCATCTAGCCACAATCTTGGCATCAAGGACTACAATCGTGTTGAGGCACCCATTGTTTCTTTTGACCGCAATCTCGCGCCAAATATCCCGATTGTATCCTCTGATAATTTCGAGGGAGGAAAAATGGCCGCTAAAACCTTGCAAAAGAACGGTTGCCAGCAAATCATTATGATTACAGGAAATGACAATACGGACTCACCAACAGGACTGCGTGCCCTTGGCTTTTCTTTCCAAATTCCACAAGGAAAAATCTTCAAAGTGCCAAACAACCTCTCTAACATTCGCCGTGAAATGGAAATCAAGTCCATTATCGCCAACAACAAACCTGATGGGGTCTTCGTTTCTGATGATTTGACTGCAATTTTGACCATGAAAATTGCCAAGCAACTCAAACTTCAAGTACCTGAAGATTTGAAAATCATTGGCTATGACGGCACGACTTTCACCGAAAATTTCATTCCTGAACTTACCACGATTAAACAACCGATTGACGAAATTGCTAATTTAATTGTTGATGTTCTGATCAAAAAAATAAAGGGAGAAAAGACCAGCAAAGACTATGTTTTGCCGATTTCTTTACTCCCTGGTGGCAGTATTTAAAAAGCAAAAAAACAAGCTGAACAATCAGCTTGTTTTTTTACATTGTAATAAACTGGCTTAGCAAACCATTGACAAATTTTGCAGATGTGTTATCTGAATATTTCTTAGCAATTTCAATGATTTCATTGACAGCCACGCGACCTGGTGTTTCGTCAAAATACTTGATTTCAAACAAACCTAGGCGCAACAAAGTTTTATCCGTTAGGGTCAAGCGTTCCAAAGACCAACCTGCTTTTAAATGCTCTTCAATTTGCTGGTCAATGTCTGCTTGAAAGTCTTGCACACCTTTGACAAGGCTAAGGAGAAAGACAGGAATATCAACTGTCACTCCTTCATCATCAAGCATGGGTTTGTCGTAAATGTAGGCAAACTCCGCAGCTGACAAGACATCTCCCCCAAATTCTAGGCTAAACAGGGCTTGGAAAGCACGCTCACGAAGGTCACGTCTGGAATTGGTAAAATTATTAGTCATCCAAAAAATCCTCATCAAACAATGCTTTTAAGTCTGGTTTAGGAGTCTTTTCAGGAACAATGCCTTCTACATGAATGTTTACAGATGAGATGGTTACTTCTGCCATGTCATAAACGGCTGCTTTTACCGCTTTTTGGATAGCAATAGAAACAGCAGGGACATTGACACCGTATTGTAAATAGACATAAATATCCGCATTAACTGTTCCATCTTCTTCTGTTTTGAGATAGACACCTTTGCCCAAAACGGTTTTGCTAAAGCTATCTGTCACCGCTTTGTTACGAAGGGAGTGAACACCATCAACCTTAGTTGCAGCAATACCTGTAATGACTTCCAGTACACGTGGTGAAATGACGATATCACCAATATTTTCAGTTGTCATAAGCATTCCTTTCTAAATACATAAAGGTAAAAAAGTAAAGAGTACAAACTGCCTCTCTACTTACTTTACTGGCTATTACGCACGTGATACGTAAGTACCTTCTTGAGTGTTGATGACTAATTTTTGACCAACTTCAATAAAGTCTGGCACGTTAACCACAAGACCTGTTTCAAGAGTGGCTGGTTTACCTGAACCTGTAACAGTTGCTCCTTTGATTGAAGGTTGTGTGTCAGTAACGGTCAATTCAACAGTTGTTGGAACAGTTACACCGATAACTTCTGTACCGTAGAATTGAATTTTAACTTCTGAGTTTTCAAGGATGTAAAGCAATTCTTCTTCAACGTTGGCTACTGGAATTTCGTATTGTTCGTAGCTTTCAGTATCCATGAAGTATGCGGTGTCATCCATTTTGTAAAGGTATTGGGCAGCACGCGTTTCAATGATTGCTTGTTCAAATTTTTCTTCTGGGCGGTAAGTCGTATCAAAAGTTGAACCAGAACGAACGTCGCGGAGTTTCATACGCATAACAGTGTTCCCTTTACCTGGTTTGTGGTGGCTTGCTTCAAGAACTTTGATAAGTTTGCCATCTGATGTTACGAAAGTCATACCTGCTCTAAGCTTACTTGCTTCAATCATTTATTCATTACCTCTTATAAATTAGTTATCGTCTTATTTTACCATAAAATAGAGCATGGCTCAAATGTTTTATAGGGGAATGTCTAGTCAAGGGCTTTAAGCATCTTTTCCCAAATGCACTTCTGGGACGTCATGCTGCACATAAGCCACGCCTTTTTGCTCCATCAGTTCAATGGCAAACGGATGCATGCGGTAAGCCGTCTTGTAGGTGATTTTCTTGATACCTGCTTGTAACAAGGCTTTGGTGCAGTTGATGCACGGAAAATGGGTCACATAGATTTCGGTACCTTTTGTAGAAATGCCTTCTTTGGCACATTGGATGAGGGCATTCATTTCGGCATGAACCGTGCGAATACAGTGCCCGTCCTCCATCTTATGCCCAACCTCATTGCAGTTATCAGTAGCAGACACCCCACCGTTGTATCCTGTGGCGATGATGCGGTTATCCTTGACCAATACAGCCCCAACAAAAGCACGGTCACAGGTGGAACGCTTGGAAATCAGCTCCGCATTTGCCATAAAATAATCTTGCCAAGAAAGTCTATTTGTCATCGTTTCTTCCTCTTATGCTTATCTAACGCTTGTACAGGATCGTTTAAGGTAAGACAATCAATTCTTTTGGTGCCAAGGTCAAGACTTCGCAACCCTCTTCTGTGACGATAAGGTCATCTTCGATACGGACACCAAATGCATTGTCCAAATAAATGCCTGGCTCGTCTGTAATCACCATACCTGCTTCAACCACTTCTTCTGATTGACCAAAGTAAGGAATTTCATGGATATCCAGTCCGATACCATGACCAATACCGTGCGTGAAATAATCACCGTAACCCGCATTGGCAATCACATTACGCGCTGCCTTGTCGTAATCTTTACGAACCATACCTGCCTTAACCGAATCAATCACAGCTTGGTTCGCTTCCAAAACCAACTGGTAAACCTCACGCTCCTTGTCGCTAATGTCACCGATGTGAATGGTGCGTGTCATATCGCTAACGTAATGATTGTAGTAGCAACCAAAATCAAGCGTCAGCATATCGCCAGATTCAATGACCTTGTCACTCGCTACACCGTGTGGCATAGCAGATCGTTTACCTGACGCTACGATGGTTTCAAAGGAAATACCTGATGCCCCATATTCACGCATCCGAAAATCAAGGAAATTGGCGACTTGCAATTCTGTCGTTTGCCCTGCCTTGATAAAGTCCAGCACATCTGTAAAGGCACGGTCAGAAATGGAACAAGCCTTACGGATGGTTGCCATTTCAGAAGCATCTTTAATCATGCGCAATGCTTCCATGAAGTTGGTTTGGGCTTGCAGATGATAACCTGCAAATACCGCTTGCAGATTTTGATAGTAGGCAAAAGACACTTGACTATCAAAGCCAATTCTTTCCAACTTATCTGCTTGGATAACCTTGGCAATCTCTTGCAGAGGGTCACGGCTTTCAATGATGTCAAATCCTTGTACGGATTGTTTCACAATCAAGGTATAGCGGGCATCTGTCACAAACAAACAGCGTGTTTTAGAAATAAAAACCGTCGCTGACGTCCCCCAAAAACCAGTCATGTAGTAAATATTGTTTTGACCAGTCACCAAAAAACCATCAATACCAACTTTGTCCAACTTTTCTTCAAAACGTTTCAATCTTGTCAACATAGGACTCTCCTTTGCAAGTCTTTTCCCCATTATATCAAAATAAGTTAAAAGCAGATACAAGATTTCGGCATATCACGGAAAAAGCCTCTCCAAATGGCATATACCTTGGAAAAGCTTTCTTGATATTATGATAATTTGTCTTTCAAATATTGTCCTGTGTAAGAACCTTTGACTTTGTCGACTTCTTCAGGCGTACCTGTGGCAACGATTTGACCCCCGCCGACACCACCTTCTGGACCAAGGTCAATCAAGTAATCCGCCGTTTTAATGACATCTAAATTGTGTTCAATCACGATGACGGTATTGCCATCATCCACAAAACGTTGGAGAACTTGAAGCAAGCGTGCAATATCATCCGTATGTAAACCCGTGGTTGGCTCATCAAGAACATACAAACTCTTACCTGTTGAACGTTTGTGCAATTCACTTGCCAACTTCATGCGTTGGGCTTCCCCACCTGATAAAGTGGTTGCCGATTGTCCCAAAGTGATGTAGCCAAGCCCCACGTCTTTAATCGTTTGCAGTTTCCGAGCAATTTTAGGAATGGCTGCAAAGAATTCTACCGCGTCATTGACTGTCATTTCAAGAACTTCGGCAATATTTTTATCCTTGTAACGAACTTCTAGGGTTTCACTGTTGTAACGTGTCCCATGACAAACCTCACAAGGCACGTAAACATCAGGCAAGAAGTGCATTTCAATCTTGATAATCCCATCACCCGAGCAGGCTTCACAACGTCCACCCTTGATATTAAATGAGAACCGTCCTTTTTTGTAACCACGAATTTTGGCTTCGTTGGTTTGGGCAAATAAATCGCGAATATCATCAAATACACCTGTATAAGTAGCTGGGTTTGACCGCGGTGTTCTTCCGATAGGGCTTTGGTCAATGTCAATCAAGCGGTCAACGTATTCCACACCTTCTAGGGCACGGTGTTTGCCAGGTTTGGCAGCATTACGATTTAATTTTTGGGCGACAGCTTTTTTCAAAATGCCATTTACCAAGGTCGATTTTCCAGAACCTGACACACCTGTCACGGCAATAAAGGTTCCCAAAGGAAAATCAACGTCAATGTTTTTCAGGTTATTTTCACTAGCTCCCTTGATAGACAAGAAACGCCCATTGCCTTGACGGCGTTCTGTCGGCACAGGAATAGCTTTTTTCCCTGACAAATACAAGCCCGTGATGGAATTGGGGTCCTTGGCCACTTCTTCTGGGGTACCTGAAGCAACGATTTCACCGCCAAAGGCTCCTGCTCCTGGCCCCACATCAATCAACCAATCCGCCTGACGCATGGTGTCCTCATCGTGTTCCACAACAATCAAGGTATTGCCCAAATCACGCATTTTCTTCAAACTAGAAATCAAGCGGTCATTGTCCCTTTGGTGCAAGCCAATTGAAGGCTCGTCAAGAACGTAAAGAACACCAGAAAGGTTGGAACCAATTTGCGTTGCTAGGCGAATGCGTTGGCTTTCCCCACCAGACAAAGTCCCTGCCGAACGTGACAAGGTCAAATAATTCAAACCAACATTGTTTAAGAAAGTCAAACGGTCTTTGATTTCTTTTAAGATAGGTTTGGCAATGACACTTTCATTTTCAGAAAGTTCCAAGTGTTTCAAGTGTTCCAAATGGTCAGACACAGACAAATCAGACACTTGCCCAATGTTCAAGCCATCTTCACCACCCACGCGTACACTGAGGGCTTGCGGGTTCAAACGGTAACCATGACAAGCTGCACAGGTCAATTCGTTCATGTATTCTTTCATGACCTTGCGGGTGAAGTCACTATTGGTTTCATGGTAACGGCGGTTAACATTGTTGACAACCCCTTCAAAAGGAATATCAATGTTGCGTTCGCCACCAAAATCATTGACATAGTGAAAATGAAATTCACGCTCACCTGAACCATATAAGACAAGGTTCTGGTCGTCCTCGCTCAAATCCTCAAAAGGCGTATCCATATCCACGCCAAAGGCTTCCATAGCCTGCTCCAACATGGTTGGGTAATATTGTGACGAAATGGGATTCCACGGAGCGAGTGCCCCTTCACGCAGCGTCTTGTGACGGTCAGGAACCACCAAATCCACATCCACTTCTAATTTAATTCCTAAGCCATCACAGGTCGGACATGACCCAAAAGGCGCATTAAATGAAAAGAGGCGAGGTTCCAATTCTGGAACGGTAAACCCACAAACAGGGCAGGAATAATGTTCTGAAAAGAGCAATTCATTGCCATCCATGGTGTCAATGATGACATAACCATCAGCCAAACGAAGGGCTGATTCGACCGAATCAAACAAACGCGACCGAATGCCTTCTTTGTTAATCAAGCGATCCACAATGATTTCGATATTATGTTGCTTGTTCTTAGACAACTCAGGGACTTCTGAGACCTCGTAAACATCTCCATCGACTCTAGCACGCACATAACCATCCTTTTGAATGCGACTAAAAATGGTCTTGTGTTGCCCTTTTTTACGACGAACAATAGGTGCCAAAATCTGCATCCGTGTCCGCTCAGGCAAGGCTAGGACTTGATCCACGATTTGCTCAACAGACGAAGCCTTAATCGGTCCATGCCCATTGATACAATAAGGCGTCCCTACACGCGCGTACAACAAACGCAAATAATCATTGATTTCCGTTGTCGTTCCCACCGTTGAACGAGGGTTTTTACTGGTAGTTTTTTGGTCAATGGAAATGGCAGGGCTAAGCCCCTCAATCGAATCCACATCTGGTTTTTCCATGTTACCAAGAAACATACGGGCATAAGCTGACAAGCTTTCCACATAGCGGCGTTGCCCTTCTGCGTAAATCGTATCAAATGCCAAACTCGACTTTCCCGATCCAGACAAGCCTGTCACCACAACCAGCTTATCCCTAGGAATATCCACATTAACATTTTTCAAATTGTGGGCACGCGCCCCACGAATCGTTAGTTTTTCTTGCATATTTCTCAACCAGCAGTTCCAGTCCGCCGCCATATCTCAATAGTAGCGCACCTCTAATAAGAACTGATAATCCTTTCTAATTAGGCATTTCCACATGTTCCACCTTCATTATAACAAATTTTCTGTGACTTACTTTCCCAAAAAACTCCGAATTGTAGTATAATAGGAGAGTATGTAAATTTTCCTTTTTTCGTTATGAAAAACAGTGTCTTTTTACAGGCTAAAAATTTAGAACACGATTTGGCTGATAGTGAAAGAAATGTCAAATCCTGTATCTCAGGTAAAAAGGAGGGGTTGTTTTTATGGAACAAATGTTTCTATCAACAGCGTTAGAATTTAAAGAAATCAATACATTCGAGCCAGGCGCTTGGATTAACTTGGTTAACCCCTCCCAGGAAGAATCAGTGAGGCTGTCTGAACAGTTCAACATTGATATCACTGACCTACGTGCACCACTTGACCTCGAAGAAACCTCACGTATTGCCGTTGAGGACAACTACACTCTCATCATCGTTGACGTACCGACCTATGAAGAGAGGAACAACAAAAGTTACTACGTCACCATTCCTTTGGGAATTATCGTGACAGAAAATGCCGTTATTACGACTTGTCTGCAAGAGTTGACCCTTTTTGACAACTTTTTCAATCGCCGTGTGAAAAATTTCTACACTTTCATGAAAACACGCTTTGTTTTCCAATTGCTTTATCGCAATGCTGAGCTTTTCCTAACTGCTCTTCGTTCTATCGACCGCCAAAGCGACCGTATCGAAGCCGAACTGGAAAATGCCACACGCAATGAGCAACTCATCGACATGATGGAGTTGGAAAAATCTATCGTGTACTTGAAAGCGTCTCTAAAATTCAACGAGCGTATTGTCAAGAAACTCTCAAGCAGCAACAGTTCTTTGAAAAAGTACATTGAAGACGAAGATTTGCTGGAAGACACCTTGATTGAAACGCAACAGGCCATCGAAATGGCTGGCATTTACGAAAATGTCTTGAATGCCATGACCGAAACAACAGCCTCTATCATCAACAACAACCAGAACACCATCATGAAGACACTCGCCCTCATGACCATGATTTTGGATATTCCAACCGTAATCTTCTCAGCTTATGGTATGAACTTCCAAAACGACTGGCTACCGCTAAACGGTTTACCTCATGCCTTTTGGTACATCGTCTTTATCGCCGCTTCTATGAGTGCCGCTGTCGTGATTTACTTCTTTAGAAAGAAGTGGTTCTAATGAATGAATTGCTCCACACCCTCTTGTTAAATCCTAATCATTTGACGCAGGGTGTTTACTAGTTAGAGAAAGTAAATCATTTGTTTTCTCTCACTAGTAATTTCTCTTGATGTAAAGACATTACTGGATACACTTAATCATTTGTTATTTCAAAAAACAGGAGAATAGACCTAATGGATCTCAATCAGCTTACTAAAAAGAATCAAGAATTCATTCACATTGCTACCAATCAGTTGATTCGTGATGGCAAATCAGACGAGGAAATCAAAGCTATTTTAGCAGATGTTTTACCAACCATCGTTGAAAATCAGAAAAAAGGGATTACCGCCCGTTCACTTCTTGGCGCACCAACAACTTGGGCTGCTTCTTTCACAACACAAGAATCAGAAACCCAAGACGCTAACAAAAAGAAAAACGATAACCCTTGGTTGATGTGGTTGGATACATCACTATTATTCATCGGCGTCGTAGCCCTTTTAAATGCTGTTATGGCTTTCTTTAGCACGTCAGCAACAAGCTTTGGTTTGCTCTCACTTATCGCCCTTGGTTTTGGTGGTGGGGCTGCTATGTATGTCACTTACTACTTTATTTACCGCCACGCTGGCAAACCAAAAAGCGAGCGTCCTGGCTTTGGTAAAACCATCCTTGTTATCGGACTTTCAATGATGGCTTGGGTATTGGTTTACACGGCAACAGCCTTCTTACCACTTGCCCTCAACCCACAATTGCCAGCAGTTGTCATGCTTATCATCGGAGCTGCTGCTCTACTTGGACGTCATTATCTTCAAAAACGCTACAACATCCTTAGCGCTATGACGCCACAAGCTTAACAGTCAAACCCCTCACTTTTAAAAAGTGAGAGGTTTTTTTGATGCTTTTGATCATACAAAAAACGACTTCACAAGGAAGTCGTTTTTAGCGTCATCGCAACGAATTAGTCTTCGTTTACGAATGGCATAAGAGCCATAACGCGAGCGCGTTTGATAGCTGTTGTTACTTTACGTTGGTTTTTAGCTGATGTTCCAGTAACACGACGTGGAAGAATTTTACCACGTTCTGATACGAAACGGCTAAGAAGCTCAGTATCTTTGTAATCAACATATTCAATTTTGTTAGCTGCGATGTAATCAACTTTTTTACGGCGTTTGAATCCGCCACGACGTTGTTGAGCCATGTGTATTCTCCTTTATATTATAGTGTTTCAAGTCCGATAAACTTGGTCATTCCATACTTTAGAATGGAAGGTCGTCGTCTGAAATGTCCATTGGGTTTGAATTGCCAAATGGGCTTTCGTCGCGACCAAAATTTGGTGTTTGTTGTGAAGGTTGTGATGAAAAACCACTATCATGTGAATTATCCCCAAATGATGGTTGGTTATTGTAACCAGAATTGTAAGAACCACCTGATTGGCCTTCACGTGTAGCACGACTTTCCAAGATTTGGAAATTATCTGCAATTACTTCTGTTACGTAAACGCGTTGACCTTGTTGGTTTTCATAGTGACGGGTTTGAATACGTCCTGTGATACCAACCAATGTGCCTTTTTTAGCCCAGTTAGACAGGTTTTCTGCTTGCTGACGCCAAATCACACAGTTGATAAAGTCAGCTTCGCGTTCACCATTTTGGTTTTTAAAGTTGCGGTTTACCGCTAGGGTAAAAGTCGCAACAGCTTGATTTGATGGGGTGTAACGAAGTTCTGCATCGCGGGTCATACGACCAACAAGTACTACATTATTTATCATAACACACCTTCTTACGCGTCAAGTTTAACAATCATGTGACGAAGAATGTCGCCGTTGATTTTTGAAAGACGGTCAAACTCGTTAAGAGCTTCAGCGTTTTCAGCTTCAACGTTGACAATGTGGTAAAGTCCTTCACGGAAATCTTTGATTTCGTATGCAAGACGACGTTTTTCCCAGTCTTTTGATTCTACAACAGTCGCACCGTTGTCAGTCAAGATAGAGTCAAAACGTGCTACCAAAGCATTTTTAGCTTCTTCTTCAATGTTTGGACGAATAATATAAAGAATTTCGTATTTAGCCATTGATATTTCCTCCTTTTGGTCTAATGACTCGCATCCTTGGACACGAGTAAGTGAGGCATACTCACAATAAATAATTATACTATATTATCCTAGAATGTGCAAGAGATTTATCTAGAAGTTCTGAAATCTCCCTCATCATAGATGGAACGGTTGCTTTCATACAACTCTGTGGCACAATCAAGGCTTTTGCGTAATTGCACCGCTTCGTCACGGCTAGTAAAAATCCGTTGTGTTTGGACATATTATTGACCGCTCCGCCAATACAATTTCTGAACAACCCACATAGCGCTACCTCGCTTTTTTGCTAAACATAAGGTTCATTATGGCATATAGAGATAGGCTATTTAGCTTTGTTTTTTGTTTTTAATCAAATCGTCATGCTTGTTGCCGATTTGTAAGAAAAAAGGCGAACAATATGATGATGGTTACATTTTTTATTTGGTTTTGTCGTCATCATCGAACAATTCTTTGAATCGGTTGCGCATAGCTTGGTATGGGCTTTGTTTTTGTTTTTTCGTTTGAATGCCCACGCTGTTAAGGTAATCAGAGATGCGATGATCACGGCGACGGTAAGCCTTACTTGTCACTACAAAAAAGTAAATCACCAGCACCACACAAATTGGAACACCAATAAACGGCGCAATGTAGATTGGATCTAGCTGTAGTGCATCTGAAACTGTGCTGGCTGAACCATCCGCATTGGCAATACGATGCCCTCTGACCAGCAAACGATGGGTATTGACCCCATAAGGTGTACATGTCACCAAGGTCATGTAATCTTGATTGGGATCAATCGTCAAATCACTCAAATCCGTTGGATCCACCACACGAATTTGGTCCACCTCGTAGGTCAAGGTTTCATTCAAAATATGGACAGTAAAGGTATCGCCAACATGGAGTTTGTCTAAGTCTGAAAACAACTTAGCCGAAGGCAAGCCACGGTGCCCTGACAAGACACTATGGGACCCAACACCACCAACAGGCAAAGACGTCCCCGCCAAATGCCCGATAGACTTTTGCAAAACAGACTCGTCTGTGCCATGGTAGATGGTTAATTTGACATCGATTTTGGGAATGTCGATATACCCCATTGAGCCATCATGGTTAAAGTTTAATTCGGCATTATACTTGGCGTCATCTTCATCTGACATATGCCAATTCATACTGGCCAATGATTGGTTATACTCTTTTGCACTCTTTAAAATGTCCTCGTACTCATCATCTGACATCTTGGAAACACTGTCTGAGTACTTCATGATGGCTTCTGATTGGTGGAAAGAATTCCAATAATCACTGACAGAAGGATAGGCTAACAGACCAAATCCCAATAAAAAGATACTAGCTAATATTAGTGAGATTTTATGTTTTTTAACCCACTCTTTCATGTTCTTCTCCTCAATATTCTTGACTAATGTCATCTATCATAACACATTTCCAAGACTTCTCAACCAGATATTTCAAAATACGCCTGTTTAGAAAGAAATATCTCCGGAAAGGAGCCTAGATGGACTTTCCGAAGATGATTTTCTTATTTTTTTCAGTCAAGCTTTAGCCTTTTTTCACGCGACGGCTAGCCACCACGTAGATAAGGACACCAGCAACTAAGACAGTTCCAAGAACGTAGAAGATTGTTGTTCCGTAAGAACCTGTTGAAGGTAACTCAGTACCAGCGTTGTTAACAACTTTAGCTTCGGCGCTGTCATCAGCTTTGATTGTAACAGCTTGACGTTCTGTCAAGATATTGTATCCTTCTGGCGCTTTTGTTTCTTCAAGGTAGTAAGTTGCGTCAGCAGCAAGACCTTTGACAGTTACTGAACCAGCTTCGATTTCAACACCATCCTCACCGTCTTCAGCGACACGGTAAACACCGTCTCCAACTTTCACGACTTTGATTTCGTTGCCACCTGTTTCAGCATCGTAAAGTTTGAAAGTTGCACCAGTCAATTGGTTATCACTACCGTCCATTTTAGTAAGTGTGAATGAGTGAGTCGTAATAAGCGTTGGGTATTCTGGTTCGTCTGGATCGATTGGGTTTTCACCATCTTCTGTTGTGTACTTGATACTCGCTTTGTTATTTGCTTTCCCATCTTGAGCATCTTTTGTAACAGTAGCGTTATAAGTGATAACAACTTCAGATGGAGAAGCGTAGATGCTTGTATCATTGTCAGCCCAAGGTAATGTCAATGTCATCACGCCATCTGCATCAAATGATTTAGTGCAGTTGTCGATAGTAGTACCAGCAACAGTTACAGCTACAGAATCTTCATCGATTGCAACGTTTGTTGGTGTATCGACGACTGTGTATTGAGTGATAAGTTTTGAGGTAACGTTATCACCAGTACCTTCTGTTACGTGGTTAGTTGCTTCAAATTTGATTTGGTAAGTAACTGTTTCACCGATTTTAACTGATGATTCTGTTACGGTTTGACCATTTACGATGATGGTTTTACCACCGCCATCCATGTCATCTGGAATGATAGGTTTTGTTTCATTTTTATCTTTCAATGTAGCGTTAGGGGTAGTACTATCTACTGTGATTGTTCCGCCAAGTGAAGATTGAACATAGTAGTAACCATAAGTCAAACCAGTGAATACAATTTTGTTATTTTCAGCAGTTGCAGTTGCTACTTGTGAACCAAAGCTTGCAGCCCAAGTCTTGAAGGCTTCACTTGATACGTCAATGTTTTCTTTAGCACTGACATTTCCTTGACTATTAACACTGAAATAATCGTTTTCTCCTAATGTCTTGCCGCTAGGGACAGTGTAGGCAACTTCACCGTTTGCACCAACTGTTGCATCAAACAATTTATAAAGGGTGTAATCTTTACCTTGTGATGCGTTTTCAATTGTAATCGTTGCGCTACCACCACCTGACGTATCCACATTTTGAGCACTCACAACCGTCCCTGTAACGAAAATTACTGTGAGTAATGAAATAATTTTAACAAAAATACTTTTCGCTTTCATAATATTCTCCTTTACCTAATAAACAGAATCAATGATTACAAAACATCATTACTATTTATATTTTTTAATATAAACCAAATGAATGAGAATCCCATCAATAGTAAACCTACTAGCACATACCAATAAGTACCAGGGCCACCAGTGTTTGGTAAAGCCGTACCCGCTTGGTTAGCAATTTTGATGCGATGGCTATAAGTTGTTGTACTTTCTTCTAATTGCGCTCTACCGTCAGCGTCCGTCAAGGTTACCGTGTAGCTTTCAGCCACAGGATTATCCTCATCATCGCTAGTGGTTTCTTTGGCAATATTGAAGTAAATCGCTTCTTCTAAGACAACATAGCCATCTGGTGCTGCTGTCTCTTGGATACGGTATTGACCTTCTGTTAAGCCTATTGGTATCGTGACACCGTCGCTTGAAGTAATCGTTAATTCGCCTACTCCTTCAAGGGCTTCCCAGTTTTGGCCGCCCTCATTCCAACGGCTGATGGTAAATTGACCGCCAGATAAAGGTTCCCACTGTGAAGTCGTTTTTTGAATATTTAGCGTTGGAAGAACTTGTAATAAGCCATATTCCGTTTGCACGTCATAGTTAGAAAGTTTCGTATCGTTAAGCGCATTATCAACTTTGTACGTAAATGTGTTTTCTGAAGCTCCGACAGCTGTTTGGCTGCCCGTGAAATCATAGATGAGGATGAGGTCATCAAGTGGGACAAAACCTTCACCTGTGTCCTTATTGAACTCAGTCGCCGTCACTGTTTCAGCTGTTAGGGCAGTGCCATCAAATCCTTTTTGAGCCGAATCTGATGTCAAGACAACGCGACGTTTCTTGATTTCTAAGCTTCCGTTGCTCACCTCCATTTGAACATCGAAGTTCTTATTATTATTGACAAACCTATCTTTTAGGATCAGGTCATAATGTCCAGCGTCTTTTTGGGTGATTTCTTTTGCTTCACCCGTAAAGGCAAGGTCACTTTCTTGGTATTTACCACTTGGGTCATTGATCTTGACCGTGTAAGTAATAGTTTCTGCGACACCGTCATAGAATTTTTCTTTTTGGTCACCATCAATATAAACCTCAACTTTGGCCTGATTAACCGTCAATGTACCTGATGCATAAGAGATATGGTAATAATCCGTATGGTCTTTTCCGTTCTTATCGACAATCGTGACGTCACTTGGTAAGCTGTTACTTGTACCAGCTTCTGTCTGACTACCGTCATAAGTCACAGAAGTAATCGTATCACCTTCAGCTAGGTAAACTGCATAATCTGAAACCAAGTCATCTACACCATCAGATGTCAAAGCCTCACCGTCATAGGTTTTTTCTTTTGATTTGGCTGTAAGAATGAGATCTTTTTGGTAGTAGAGGTTTAGCACGTGACTACCACCATCTTTGATGAAGTAACTACCATCAACATCGTTACCGTCTACATCGTTAGCATTATGGAAGGTGTAACCTGAAATCTCTGTTTCATCAACAGCATATGAGAATGGAACCGTATGAGTTATCACTTCAGCGTCTTTACCTGGGATTGGATTACCATCCATATCTAAGTAATTCACCGTGAGTGTTGCACTGTCATAGGAGTGGTAGAGGAAGGTGATAACGTTGTTTTCAGCTTTAGAAGTCAGAACAAGGGTCTGTACCACTTCTTCTGGGTAATACTTCTGAGCCAACATATCATCTGTCACACCATCTTGCGTCTTCATATGGTCTTTATCGACTTCGACGGCCAATTCTTTGGCGTTAATTTGGCTACCTTCAACGGTTTTTGTCTCAGATGGTGCTACTTCAATGTTTTGGTTATCTGCAAGAAGATACTTAACGGTGTAGTCAACGGTTGCTGCTTTTGCAGTATAGTAGAAGATAATCTCGTTATTGTCATAATCGAGGGTAATGGTCTTGTGGTGTTCATCTGGGCGGTAACCAGTGATTGCAAGGGCTGATACTGTCAATTCTTGCCCTTCTACTAGAGATGGACTTTCGACAGTCTTGCTTGGAGCTAATTCTTTGTCTTGATTATCCGCATCGAGGTATTTTATTGTGTAACTGAGGACTTCTGGTACCCAGTGGGCCGTCAAAGTGATATCCTCAGTGACAGGCTTAGACCAGTCGTAACGTTTGCCGTCAGCAGTGTACCAGCCAGCAAAGATATGGTGCTCTTTCGTTGGGGTATCTGGTACGGTCGCTACCTTGTACTTTTCGATGCTTTGGCTCTCTGGGGCCTTACTGTCACCGCCATTGACATCAAAGCTTACGGTATAATGCGGTGCTTCCCAATTGGCATAAAGTACAAGGTGTGATGATGGCATCACGTTAAATTGGTAAGGCGTGGTCAAGTCTGCATCCATATACCAGCCTTTCCAAGTATAGTCGCTATCGACATCACCTGGTCGCTCAGGCGTCCAGTTGTACGTGTCATTATTGATGTTAGCACCAAATAAGATATTCTTTTTCGACGTTAGTTCTTGGTCTTTATTATAGTAATCTATTTGATACTGCTTGCGGTTGTAGTAGAAATTATAAACTGGGACATTATTTTCTACCACATTACGATCATGATCATAGTAAAAACCATCGATTTCCTTAGGATTCAAGTCGGCATTTGGTGAATAGAAGGTCTGACTATATTTATCAGAAAGCTGGTACTTCCCATTTTCATCTTGGAGGTAATAGTTGACCGTGTAAGAATGACCGTCTCGCAACCAGTAAGATCGATAAGTCACTTTGTGTTGGCTATCAGCTGCCTTCACCAAATCAGCCGTCACCTCAAATCGCTTGGTGACATAGTAATCATTGCCGACGGGACGGTTGTCTTTAATCGGTCGCCAACCATAGAAAGAGTGACTACCCCACCAAGCGTTACTAGAAACTTGAGAAACTTGCGTTCCTGATGGCCAAGTCGTCGAAATATCTTGTCCCAAGACTACATTATCAATGGTGTAAGTCTTATTCTCATATTCATAACCATTGATAGTAATCTTACCATTGACATTGATCCTATTACTATTATAAACAGGTCCGTTGGCATCAAAGACGAAAGTGTAGCGAATCAATTTGTAATACACTTTCAAAATAGAACTTCCGTCTGCCGCAATGGTGGTTTCTGATGTGGCGTTTTGGGCGGTGTCACGTTCGTAACCTGTCGTGCTGGTCGTGATATTTGGAGCATTGCTCGCTGATACCGTTGCACCTGTCTTACCCGTTTGTGATAGGGATGAATCGTACTCAAAGCTGGTTTTTCCAGTAGCATTGTCATACTTTTCTTTTAAGTAAACAACGGTGTAGTGGACGTTTTTAGGCTCCCACTTAGCATAAAGGGTCGTATTGTCTTTGAGGGTGACGGTATCACCAGCCGTTTTTGTCAAAGCTTCATCGGTGTACCAACCCTTAAAGTCATAACCCACACGAGTTGGTTCTGTCTTGGTCACGTCGATGGTTTCACCGTAAAGACCAGTTTGGTAGTCCACGTAGCTACCGCCATTTGGCTCATAAGTCAAGTTATAGCTATTACGTGTGTAGTAAACGTTCACTTCTTGACCTTCCTCTTGAGTCAACTCAAGTGGTTCTGTCTTTTCAAAGGTCGCATAATCAAATGACAAGACTTCAGCATTAACAGTCGAGCCCAGAGCACCGTAAGCTGTGACCGATTTAATTTCAGTGTAATTTTTGCCATCAAGGTCTTTCAACATGTAACGAACCGTGTACTTAGATGATGCGGGAACGTATTTAACCTTGATGTCTATTTTACCATCAATGCTATTTTCCAGTTGGTCTGCTGTAATTTCAACGACTGCCTTTTCAGGATAGTAAATCGCATCTTGTTCCAAATTTGTGTCATCATCTTTGCTGACATTAGTTGAAGTCGGTGGAATGATATGGTAAGGCGTATCACTGATTTCTATTTGGTGAATTTCCTTATCGAAGACGACGTCTGAGTCACTACTTGAATTATGGTAGTAGTATTCAATGGTTACGGTGTAGATTTTGATTTCATTGAATACCGCTTCGACAGTCATGTCACCATTGACTACCGTATCAGCTGTTACGGTTTCACCTGTGACTTTGTTTTGCCAGTGGTCGAAAATGTAACCTGGTTTAAATGGGGCAGCAGGAAGAGTTGCTAACTTATCTCCGTCTTTTTTGTGGAGCGTTGTGACATTTTCTTCCTCGTTGTTATTATTTTGGAACACAAAGGTAATCACACGCTTGTCAGCTGTGTCAGCTGCTTCTGTAGTGCCTTGGTCAGATGACGCTTCTGTATTGGTATTTTCCTCATTTGTGTTTTCCTCAGCAACTTCTTCTTGCGTTTCTTCTTGACTGTTTTCTGTATTTTCAGTAGCTTGGACTGGTTCTTCTTTTCCGAGAACCACGAAACCTTGCACTGAGAAAGAAGAGACTTTGTAAGTCACTTTGGTTTGTGACGTGCTCAAATTCACTGACTCAGGATTGATAACTTCTTTTTCACCGTTTGATTTAAAGTGAACCACTTTGAAGTCTTGTTCCTTACCTGCTAAGTTATCCTCAGTTTGAAGAGTTACTTGAACAGGAGCACTTGGTTGCACTTCTTGACCATTGTGGATAAAGCTCACATCAAAGAAAGTCGCAAAATCTAAAAGGTTAGTGCCAAGAACCGCTTTTGACTTATCAGAAGATTCTTGAAATTCTTGTCCACTTGAATCAAGCTTGCGGACTTTTAATTCCACTCCCACTGGTAATTGGCTGCTACCATCAACGACTGCTGATACTGTGTAGCCGTCGCCATTTGCTGTTAGAATCGTCGCACTTTGAATCAATTCTTGTTTTGGTTCTTCATTTGATGTGTCTGGCTGTGTGTCTGTTTGCCGAGGTTGTTCAACCGCTGCCGAACTCGCGGGTGGCTGATCCGATGCTTGCTCAGCTGCTGGTGCAGACGTTGTTTCCGTCGCAACTGACGGTGCCGTTGACTGTGCTGTTAAATCAGGTGCTTGCTCAATCGCTGCGGGTTCTGCATTGGTGATGGCGGCTGGTACCGAACTGGAGACATCAAGCCCAGCCTCTGAACTCGCCGTTTCACCATCCAATGTGATCGCGGTTAAGATTAAAGTGTAGGCTGTCAATATGAAAACGCTGATACCTACCACACTCCAAAACTTTTTAGCTGAAAGCTGCCTTAGCCTCCGCCAAATTTTCCTTAAAACTTCTACCATAATCGCATCTCCTAGTCTTTGTTAGGTCAACAATCTGAATTTTGATAATGGCCAAATCCTAAACAACAATTTCCCAACAACTTGTTCATTTGATACCGTTCCGATGGAAGTGTTTCGCGAGTCGATGGAGACTTTTCGGTTATCTCCCATCACAAAGAGCTGCCCTTCTGGAACTTGGTAAGGAAAGGTGATATTGGTTTCACCATAATCTTTTGATTTCAGATAAGGTTCACTGAGTTTTTTCTGATTAACGTAAACATTTCCCTTACTATCCATATCTACCCAATCACCTTCTTCTGCAATCACACGTTTGACTAAAACATTATTATTGTAATAAAAAGCTACGATGTCACCTGTATCAAAATGACTTGTCCGAAAAGAAACAATAAGGTCACCCGCATCTAAGGTTCCTGACATGGATTTGCCATAGATACGTAAAATAGGAAAAAATAGAACAGAGGTCAAAATAGCAAAAGCTGCGATAACCATGAGCATAAAGACCGTGTTAACAATATTTTTCCGCAAATCTCTTCGGTATTTGGAGGTTCGATACAAGTTTTCGATGTTTGCTATATTGGCACTTGAAAGGATTTCATCATTCTTTTTCATCGTCATCACTTACACCTTGTTTAATATTCTCTAAATACAAGTCAGCTGCCTTTTGGGCTTCTTCAAAGATATTGGTTAAACGCAAAGCCGCCTCTGCCAAAGTCCCAGATTCTTTTATCGAAATCTCCTTTTTGGTTAATTGGCTTTCGAGATCGTTTAATGTTTCTCTCAGACGATTGATTTCGTCATTTTGTGCTAATATGATCTCATAAAGATCTGTTCGCTTGAGGTGTTTAAATCTCCTAATATTCATCTCATCAATAGCTCCTTCATGTCTACATTATATCAAAAAAGCGCTTTCATGTAAATAAAGAAAAGCTATATTTGTGTAATTTTTTAAAAATTTTTCTATACTTCTTACGTTGTTTTTACCTTTTATACATTTTTTAACAAGAAAACGCCTGTTTTTGCATGTAATTTCATGATTGTGTAAAGATTAGTCAAAATTTAAGTAAAATAAAAGCCTTTGTTTTTCTCGTCAAAAAAGAGAAAGAACACTTTCATTCTTTCTCTTTTGATATTTTAATAAATGAGACTTTTCTTCCTATTTATATTAGTCTTTTTTCACACGACGGCTAGCAATCACGTAAATCAAGACACCTAGGATAAGGACACTACCAACAACGTAGAAGATTGTTGTTCCGTATGAACCAGTTGATGGCAATTCAGCACCTGAATGGTTTTCTACGGTTACTTTAGCAGCGTCATCTTTTGTCACCGTCACTGCTTTGCGTTCTGTCAAGATGTTGTATCCGTTTGGAGCTTTTGTTTCTTCGAGGTAGTAAGTAGTATCAGCTTTAAGGCCTTTCACAACAGCTGTACCTGCTTCGATATCAACACCAGCTTCGCCGTCTTCAGCAACACGGTAAACACCGTCTGATACTTTCACGACTTTGATTTCATTACCACCTGTTTGGGCATCATAAAGTCTAAATGTCGCACCTGTCAAAGCTTTTCCATTTTCATCTGTTTTGTTAAGAGTGAATTGGTGTGTTGTGACAACAGTGATGTACTCAGGTGTTTTTGGATCAACTGGTGTAGGCGTATCTGTTTCAGTTGTTGAGTAGCTGATTGTTGCCTTGTTTTGAGCTTGGGCGTCATGTGCTTCTTTGGTTACTTTTGCAGTGTAGGTAATCACCACTTCAGATGGTGAGTCATAGATACTTTGACCGTTGTTTACCCATGGTAATTCTAAGGTCATAGCACCTGTGTCTGAGATTGCTTTAGTAAAGTTTGTGATTGTTTTACCACCAACAGTTACTGCCACGCTGGTATCATCAAGAGTAAGGTTTGTTGGGGTATCGACAATAGTGTATTTTGTGATGAGTTGTGAGCTTGCACCACCTGCTGTTGTAATGTGGTTAGTCGCTTCAAATTTAATTTGGTAGTTAACAGTATCACCAACTTTAGCTGTTGATTCTGAAGCTGGTTGACCGTTCACCAAAATTTTTTTACCACCGCCAGCGTTGCTATCTAGGATTTTTGGACCTGTTTCGTTTTTATCTTTTAAAGTAGCATTCGGATTTGTGCTGTCCACTGTGATTGTTGTACCAAGTGAAGACTGTACGTAGTAATAACCGTAACTAAGTCCAGTAAATGTAAGGGTGTTGTCTGCGGCTGTTGTTGTTGCCACTTGTGTCCCAAAGCTTTTTGCCCATGTTTTGAAAGCGTCTGTTGACACATCGATATCGGCTTTAGCAGTAACATTACCTTTGCTATCTACGGTAAAGTAATCATTGCTTGATAAGGTTTTACCTGAAGGCACAGTATAAGCAATCGCTCCCTTACTGCCAACCTTGGCATCAAACAATTTGTAAAGGGTATAAGTTTGGCTTTGTGCAGCATTTTCAATCGTAATGGTTGCATTGCCTCCTCCTGAGGTAGCCACCTCTTGGGCACTGACGGCTTGTCCGCTTATAAGAAACGATACAAACACGATAAGCGCGCGTACAATAAACTTAACGTTTTTCATTCTTTCCTCCTTAAAAAATATAGGTATAAGACATGACGCCTTTTTCTGTAGAAACTAGCCATTTCTACATTTTTTAAACATAAAGTAAGCAAATGACAAAGTCATCAAGAGTGACCCTATCACGATGTACCATAAGGTACCTGAACCACCTGTGCTTGGTAGCGCCGTACCAGCTTGGTTGGCAATTTGCAAACGATAGCTAAAGTCTGAATCACTTGTAGATAACTTGACTTTGTCTGTGCTAATAACATTGCCGTCTTTGTCTGAAAGGACAATACTGTAACTAACTTGACGGGCACCTTGTTCATCTGTACCTTCTGCAATTGCTTGTTCCACTTTGAAATAAATGGCATCATCCAAGACAATGTAACCGTCTGGTGCCGCCGTTTCAGTAATGCGGTAGCGTCCGTCTGTCAAACCTGTCGGAATGGTCACCCCATTACTTGATGTGATAGTAAGTTTTGATACTCCGTCAATAGCTTCCCAAGCCTTGTCAGTATCATTCCAGCGGTCAATGGTGAATTGACCACCTGACAATGGTTTCCAGTTAGCATCCGTTTTTTGGATATTGACCGTCGGCAAGACACTAAGTTTGCCATATTTCACCATGACGTAATAGTTGGCTGGGTTGGTTTTGTCAGTTATTGGTTTGAAGGTAAAGAAGTTTCCAGATGCTCCAACCTTAGTTTGAGAACCTGTGAATTCATATTCTAATCCTTCACCAAGAGCAAAACCTTCTCCTTTGCTGGTATCAGACAAGGTTTCTGTAACTTTATGAGCTGTCAAAGCCGTACCATCAAAGCCTTTTTGCGCAGAATCTGATTTCAACAGAATGCGACGGCGTTTGATATCCAAGCTACCGTCTGTCACATGGAAAGTTACCTTGAAGTTTGGATTGGTATTGACAAATTTATCTTCTAAGGCAAGGTCATAATGACCTGCATTCGTTTCGGCAACTGTTTTTTCTGAATCCTCACCTAAGAACTTGAAGTCATCTGTGGTGTACATGTTATCACTGATATCAGGGGTATCATAGGTGATGCTTTGCACCGTACCATCATAATAGTTTTCCTTACTTTGCCCTTTGATATTCACCACGACTGGACGCTGGTTCACGGTCAAGGTTGATGGCATATAAGTGATTTTGTAGTAGTCGGTGTTGTCTTCGCCAGCTTGATCCACAATCTTGGCATCACGTGGTGTAACATCACTAACACCTGCAGATGTCTGGCTACCCTTAAAGGATACCGATTGGATGCTATTACCTTCTTCTAGGAATTCCTCGTAGTTGTCAACCAAATCTGTTGGTTTGCTGCTTTCTAGGGCAGTACCGTCATAAATTTTTTCTTTTGGTTTAGCGACAAGAGTAATGTTTTTCTTGTAATAGAGGTTGATGGTGTAATTACCACCCTTACCGACATAGTAGCCATCAAGGTTGGTGATGGCTTTACCGTTACCATCTTCTGCTCTATCAAAGCTATAACCTGTAATCTTCTTGTGCTCACCCTTGTAAGATGTTGGCACCACATTTTTGATTACCGTATCAGGGTCTTGACCTACAATTGGATTGCCATCCATGTCTAGGTAATTAACTGTGATAGTCGCCTTATCATAAGGTATATAATAGAAGGTAATGATATTGTTTTCTGTTTTCGACGTCAAGATAAGCTTTTGCACATCCTCAGTTGTGTAATAATTGTCCTTGAGCATGTCATCCGTCACGCCAGCTTGTTTTTTCATATAAGCCTTATCAACGGCTGCCGCTTTTTCTTTAGAATCAATTTGACTACCGCTGACTGTCTTGGTCTGAGGTGCAGCTACGGCAATATCTGGATGGTCATACAAGACGTACTTCACGGTGTAAGTAATCGTGTCTGTCTTTTTAAAATATTTAAAGACGATTTCATTATCTTGGTCGTAGTTGAGCATGAGCAATTGTTCCCGCTCTTCAGGAAAGTAACCCTTAATACCGAGTGCCTTCTCAGTGACCGTCTGACCTGCTTTGAGGTCAGGGCTGCTGACTATTTTAGTTGGTGCTAGAAGATTATCATTGTCATCAGCATCCACATATTTCACGGTATAAGTCAAACCATCTGCTTTCCAGTGTGCATATAAAGTCACATCAGACCTTACAGGCTTAGACCAATCATAAAGTTTGCCGTCGCTCGTGTACCAACCCGCAAAAGTATAGTGAGCTTTTGTTGGTACTTTAGACGGTATTTGAGCGGACTTGTACTTTTCGATGCTTTGGCTCTCTGGGGCCTTACTGTCACCGCCATTGACATCAAAGCTTACGGTATAATGCGGTGCTTCCCAATTGGCATAAAGTACAAGGTGTGATGATGGCATCACGTTAAATTGGTAAGGCATGGTCAAGTCTGCATCCATATACCAGCCTTTCCAAGTATAGTCGCTATCGACATCACCTGGTCGCTCAGGCGTCCAGTTGTACGTGTCATTATTGATGTTAGCACCAAATAAGATATTCTTTTTCGACGTTAGTTCTTGGTCTTTATTATAGTAATCTATTTGATACTGCTTGCGGTTGTAGTAGAAATTATAAACTCGGACATTATTTTCTCCCGCATTACCATGAGAATAGTCAAAACCATCGATTTCCTTAGGATTCAAGTAGGTATTTTGAAGTGAATAGAAGGTCTGACTATATTTATCAGAAAGCTGGTAGTTCCCATTTTCATCTTGGAGGTAATAGTTGACCGTGTAAGAATAACCGTGTCGCAACCAGTAAGATTGATAAGTCACTTTGTGTTGGCTATCAGCTGCCTTCACCAAATCAGCCGTCACCTCAAATTGCTTGGTGACATAGAAAGCATTGCCGACGGTGACGTTGTTTTTAATCGGTAGCCAACCATAGAAAGAGTACCTACTTGCCCACATATCGTAACTAGAAACTTGCGTTCCTGATGGCCAAGTCGTCGAAATATCTTGTCCCAAGACTACATTATCAATGGTGTAAGTCTTATTCACATATTCATAACCATTGATAGTAATCTTACCATTATTCATATACTCGTAATAGTATACTCTATCATAAACAGGTCCGTTGGCATTAAAGACGAAAGTGTAGCGAATCAATTTGTAATACACTTTCAAAATAGAACTTCCGTCTGCCGCAATGGTGGTTTCTGATGTGGCGTTTTGGGCGGTGTCACGTTCGTAACCTGTCGTGCTGGTCGTGATATTTGGAGCATTGCTCGCTGATACCGTTGCACCTGTCTTACCCGTTTGTGATAGGGATGAATCGTACTCAAAGCTGGTTTTTCCAGTAGCATTGTCATACTTTTCTTTTAAGTAAACAACGGTGTAGTGGACGTTTTTAGGCTCCCACTTAGCATACAAGGTCACATCTTTATCAAGGGTAACACTTGTACCAGCCTTTTGTTTGAAATCAGGGTCCTTATACCAACCTGCAAAGGTGTAACCTACACGCGTTGGGGTAGCGCTTGTAACAGAAACTGACTGGTTGTAAAGTCCTGTTTGGTAGTCCACATAAGTGCCACCATTAGACTCGTAGTTCAAGGTGTAATGATTTCGTGTGTAGTAAACGTACAAATCTTGTCCTTTTTCTTTAGTCAATTCCTCAGGATCTGTTTTTTCAAAGGTCGCATAAGGATAATCTAGAACTTTTGGACTAACGATAGAGCCGATAACCCCGTGCGCAGTTACCTTTTCAATCTCACTATAGCCCTTGTCATCAAAGTCTTTCAACATATAATGAATGTTGTATTCAGATGATGCTGGAACGTACTGTATGCTCAACTCCATTTTCCCATCAGCATCACTCTTTTCAAGTAATTCCTCTTTGGTCAACTCGATAAGTGCTGTTTCAGGATAATAGGTCGCATCTTGTGGCAAGCTGCTATCATCATTTTTGCTGACCTTGGTTGAAGCTGGTGGATTGATGCGATAAGAGGTTTCGTTAGCTTCTAATTGGTAAATCTCAGTGTCAAAGGTAACATCATCACCCTTGCTGGTGTTGTGATAATAATAATGAACGGTTACCGTGTAAATCTTGATTTCCGTGTAAACAGCCTCAATGGTCATATCACCATTGACTACCGTGTCAGCCGTCACCGTTTCACCTGTTGCCTTATTTTGCCAATGGTCAAAATGGTAGCCTGTTTTGAATGGTGTAGCTGGCAGATTTTCCAAGGTTTCCCCATCTTTTTTCGTAACTGTTGTGATGGTTTCTTCCTGACCTTCTGCATTTTCGTAGACAAAGGTAAGGGTTCTATTTTCTGCTGCTTCTGTTGTTGTGGCAGAAGTTGAAGTCCCTTGGCCTTGGCTTGATGGACTCGTTTCTGAGCTGCTGCTTTCTGTGTCCGAAGTGGTTGCTTCAGATGATTGCTCTGTTTTTTCAAGCACTAAACCTTGCACAGAGAAAGAAGATACTGTATAAGTCACCTTAGTCTGTGATTCTGTCAAACTCACGCTTTCAGGATTGATAAGCTCTGTTTTACCTGCTGATGTGATATGTACCACTTTCAAGGCTTGCTCTTGACCAGCGAGGTTGTCCTTGGTTTGAAGGGTTACCTTCACTGGTGCTTGGGGTTGTACTTCCTTGCCTTGGTAGGTAAAGCTGATATCAAAGAAAGTCGCAAAGGCTAAAGATTTGCCATCAAGAGCTGCCTGAGCTTTTGCCAAAGCATTTTGGTAATCTTGGCTATCACTTGTTACTTGTTTAACCTTTAGTTCGACACCGACTGGCAATCGACTGCTGGCATCAAACACCGCTGATACAGTGTAGCCATCGCCATCAGCCGTCAAGGTTGTCGCTTCTTGAATCGTTGCTGGTGCGCTGGATTGTTCTTGCGCCTCAATCTGTGTGCTTGGTAGAGAACTAATGGCTGACGAACTTGCTAGTGTAGAAGAAGTCGCTGGCTCGGACGCCACTTGCGACACATTTTCATCGCTAGAAGAACTACTGGCAAGACTGATTCCTGGCTCTGAGCTCGCAGTGTCATTGTCAAGAGTGACTGCCCGCAAAATCAAGGCATAGGAAGTCATCACAAATACAAACGTTCCTATCACCAGAATAGCTTGCTTTCGCCGAAGGTGTTTCAACTTTTGCCAATAATGCCGTAAAACTTTTCTCATGATTTCTTCTCCTAGTCTTTGTTAGGTCAACAATCTGAATTTTGGCAATGGCCAAATCCTAACCAATAATTTCCCGACGATTTGCTCATTTGATACGGTTCCGATAGACGTGTTTCTTGAGTCGATAGACACCTTTCGGTTGTCCCCCATAACAAATAACTGCCCTTCTGGAACTTGGTAAGGAAAGGTTATGTTAGTTTCACCATAAGCCTTTTTTTCAAATACGGTTCTTTGAGTTTTTTCTGATTGACATAAACATTTCCTTTACTATCCATATCAACCCAGTCGCCTTCTTCGGCAATCACGCGCTTAACCAAGACATTGTTATTGTAATAAAAAGCCACAATGTCTCCTGTGTCAAAGCTATTGGTTTTAAATGCCACAATCAAATCCCCTCTATCCAAGGTTCCTGACATGGATTTGCCGTAGATACGCAAAATAGGGAAAAACAGAATAGACATCAAAATAGCAAAGGCAGCCACCACGACCAAGATAGAAGACGTGCTACCGATACTTTTCCACAAACGGCGGCGGTAAGTAGCTTTTTGATATAAATCTTCAATCTCTGTGATTTCTGAATGGTAGTCTTCTTGACTAGTCTTTTTTTCCTTCATCTCCGTTACTCGTTTGCATTTTTACATTTTCCAAGTAAATATCTGCTACCTTTTGTGCCTCTTCAAAGATATTTGTCAAGCTAAAAGCGGCCTCTGCTAGAGTCCCCGCTTTTTGTATATTTATGTCGCGTTTCGCCAATTTGACAGATAAATCTGCTGTTTCTTGGCGTAAGCGCTTGATTTCTTCGTCTTGAGCTAAAATAATTTCATATAATTCGACTCGTTTGATTCGTTTTAACTTTCCTAAGTCCAGGATTGACCTCACTCTCGTTTAGCAGAGTACACTAAAAATCTTCTCATGTCAAGGGATTTTTCTGAAAAAATTTAATAAATCCTCACCATACGGTATTTTTTCAGAAACTTTAATCATCTACCTTTTATCTCTTTGACGTAATGATCCGCGCGTGCAATTTCAATAGCATAAAAAATCATAACCAAGACCAAAGCAAGAGCTACCAACCAAATCGTTAGATCTTTTAGCCAAATGTAGGCCACTGCAGCTGTCAGAGCGCCAAGCATAAAACTCAATACAATAATAGTATAATTCACCACGTCACGCTTATCCTGAGGATTTTTGGCAGCACTGGTTGCATAATGATACCAACTCATTAACATCCTGCGGTAATTCCCCGAAGTCATCATAATGGTATAAGGTACGGTTTCGATTTTACTACCTGTAAAGGTCAGCATTAATAAACCCATCCCAAAAGACAAAGCAATGATTTTGAACAAAAGTTGGTCAGACGGCAAAAAAGGCAACACCAAGCAGGCAATTAACATGAGCATCATGGCAAAAATCCGCCAATAAGGTGTTTGTGTCCGTTGTTTGTAAGCAATTCCTAGAACAAAACCAATACTAAAAACAATAATAGACGTTAATCTCGGTAAAAAATTATCTTGCTTTTCCGCAATCTGTGCTACCATCAAAACGATGTTCCCTGTCTGTGTCGCTACCAAGGTATGAAAACGCAAATGGCTATATACATCTACCACACCACCAGAAAAACCCAGCAATAAAGCCACTCGCCTAAGGTCTTGTGGTAAAATATTTCTCTTTTCTTGATTATCCACAGCATATACTCCCAATTCTACAAAAAAACTCTAAAAGTCAACGGATCTTAACTTTTAGAGTTTGCACTAATCATACTTTTTAGACTAGCCAAGCAAAGTTACCAAAATTGGAATCACAATGACAAACAATAAGGTTGACGTTGTGACAACATTTGTTGCATATTCCACATCACCATTACCCTCATTAGCCAATATTGGTAAAACGGCCAAGCCTGGAACCGCTGCTTGCACCATAAAGGTCTTATACTCAATAGCTAGAAGATGACTTCCCCACAAGGTCAAGAGAAGAAACATAACTACTGGTGACAAGATATAGCGTCCCAAGAGTGCCAAAATGGTATCTCTATCAAAATTGATACTGCTCAAACCAGCTTTTGAAAGGACAATACCGATATAAATCAAAGACATCGGTGTCACGATATTACCAACATAAGTCAAGGTGTTGGTTGCAAAGGCTGGCACAGGAATGTTTAAGAGCAAGAAAACCAATGAAATAAGGAAGCCAACCAAAGGCGCTGGCAATAGTTTTCGCCAATTAAAGCCTGTTGATGATTTTCGTGTCGTATCTTTTGAGTCTTGAGCGATGAGAAGTGCTCCAAAGGCCCAAGTTGACACCGTATTGGTAATGTAATAAACCAAGAAATAAGAGATTGAGGCATCTCCAAAAAGAGCGATATTAAGGGGAAGCCCAATGAAAATAGTATTAGCAAACATATTAATCATTGTGCCTCGTCTTCCTGGACGTACCTTAAAAAGTTTAACCACTATAAAGGCGGCAATATAGGCAAGAATAACAGAACCAAAAGTATAGACAAGACCTGGTGCCACAGCAATCAATTTATCTAAGGTCAAGTATTTCAAAACCGATACAAAGATTGAGGCAGGTAAAGCAATGTTCATCACAAGTTTAGAAACATTCCCACCAAAGTCTGGTCCAAACCACCCTTTTTCATTGAGGTAAAAACCTAGGGCAATGATAAAGATAATGGGTAAAATATTTTCAATTGATGTTAAAATACTCATCTCCTGATACCCCCTAAATTAGTAGTTAGGATACCATTTAATGTCTTGAACGGCTTTTTCCATATCACCGTCAACTTGTGCCAAACCTTCTTCTTGTGCTGTTTTGGCTACGGCATTGGCAACTTAGATAGAGAACTCTATCAAGCGAGAAACTGGTGGCAAGACAGGTGCTCCTGGTTTACCTGAGTCAACCAAACCACTAAGTGAGTGAGCTGCTGCACCAATCATTTTATCAGTCAATAATTTTGCTTTAGAAGCCATAACCCCTAGACCAAGACCTGGGTAAATCAAGGCATTGTTAGCTTGACCGATTTGGTAACAAACACCTTTGTATTCTACATCTGCTGCTGGAATACCAGTCGCAACGAAGGCTTTACCATCTGACCAACGAATCAAATCCTCAGCAGTTGCTTCAGCCAATTTAGTTGGGTTACTCAATGGGAAGATGATTGGGCGTTCTGTAGAGCTGCACATATCTTCAACGATTTCTTGTGTAAAGGTACCAGGTTGTGTTGACGTACCGACAAGAATAGTTGGTTTGACCGCTTTGACCACTTTTGAAAGTTCGGTTAATTCTTCGCTGTTTTCAAATTCTGAACGTTTACGCGCAAATGGTTTTTGTTCTGGTGTAAAATCATCCATGTCATCAAAGAGCAAACCTTGTTTATCTACCATGTAGAAACGACTGTAAGCTTCTTCTTCTGTAAGGCCTTGTTCCATCATTTCCAAAAGAACGCGGTGGGCAATACCTGCACCCGCTGTTCCTCCACCGAAGCAAAGGTAACGTTGGTCTGTTAATTTTTCACCAGTGATATCAAGCGCACCATAGATACCTGCTAGAGTAATGATACCAGTTCCTTGGATATCGTCGTTGAATGTTGGGATTTTATCTTTGTATTTGTTAAGGATAACAGCCGCATTGCTACGTCCGAAATCTTCCCAGTGCAAGTACAAATCAGGGAACAAATCTTCAGCTTCTTTAACAAATTGGTCGATAAAGTCGTAGTAAGCTTCACCACGGATACGTTTGTGGCGATTTCCTAGATAAAATGGGTTGTTTAATAATTCTTCGCGGTCTGTACCAGCGTCAATGACAACTGGTAAAACCGTTTTAGGGTCAATACCTGCTGCTGCTGTGTAAATCATCAATTTTCCGACTGAAATATCCACACCTTGTGTACCCCAGTCACCAATACCTAAAATACCTTCTGCATCGGTTACAACGATAAGGCGGATATTACGATCGCCTGCTGCATTTTTAAGGGTATCAAGAATGTCTTCAGGGTGTTCAACAGAAAGGAAAGCCGCATATTGCGGATCAACAAACAAATCACTGTATTGTTCGATAGATTCTGCAATAACTGGATCGTAAACAATTGGGTTAAATTCAACAACGTGTTCGTTAAACAAATAGTAGAACAAGGTTCTGTTTGTGTTGAAAATTTCCATCAAGAAATGGCGTTTTTCCAAATCGATGATTTACGTTGATAGTGAGCATACGCTTGTTCTGCTTGTTCTTCAATGGTTTGAACTTTTGGAGGAAGTAAACCAACTAAACCAAGTTCTTTACGTTCTTCCAAAGTAAAAGCAGTTCCCTTATTCAAAAAAGGATCATTCAAAATGTCATGTCCTAACATAATAAATATCCTCTCTTTTAATAAATAAATTAGCAAACAAAATTACATAGGCATAGTACAACTTTTCACATAAAAAGTAAAGACATAGGTTCTGATATTTTTAAAAAAACGTACCCACCTCTAAACTCTGCCCAACAGGCATAAGAGCAAGAGGTTGGATACGTTAATCTTGGTCTAGTGTGCGATTGTCAATACGGTAAATCGCTAATAAATCACAGGCTAACCATGATGATTTCATGTAACTAATGTAGCGTGGTTGCCATTCTGGTGCAAATTTTTGCTTGTATTTACGCAATCCTTCAAACGAGTAAAAACGTGACGTGAAGGAATAAACAAGGAAACCAATGCGTTCTTGGATAAAACTGTCTTTATTGATTCCCACATTTGATAGCGGCGCCATGCCCAAATCAAAGTAGCGGTAGCCTTCTTCCTTGTAGTGCAAGAAGAGAGAAATAAAGAGGTAATCCATAACGCCAGATGGGCTTTCTTCCTTGTCATAACGCATTAAATCAACGGTAACAACAGATTCTTCTTCAGCTAGGATAATGTTGGCAAAAGCCACGATTTTTCCTTTGTCATTACGTACCAAAGCCATCGGCGTCATTTGCAAGTAATCTTCCTTGAAAAAACCTAGTGAGAAGCCTTTTTCCTGACGGCCATCCAGCCACGAATCTGAAATGCTGCGAAGCTGTGTGATTAGCTCAGGCGCATAAGGCGGTTGGATAATATCAAATGTGAAGCCTTCTTTTTCCACAAAGTTAAGGGCACGGCGGAAGCTCTTGCTGCTTTTACCCGTCAAAGTGAAATCTTGCAGATGAACCAAAGCAGACTCCCCAAATTTCATGAATTCAAACCCACATTCATGCAGGTAGAGGGTCAATTCTTGACCGATTTCATAAAAGACTGGCGAATAATTGAGGTCCCTAGCTGCTCGGATAAAGGCGTTGATAGCAGGCTGGAAGTTGTCCTTATCGCCAATCGGCTCGCCCATCACCACGGATTTGTTATTATCCAGTGAAAATTGAAGCACAACACTTGCTTCTGGTTTATTAGGGTACCAAAACAGCTGCTTGTCCCCCAAGAATGGTAAAAATCTATCAGAGGTGTTGCCTTGTGTGTCCAAAAACTGACGATAGGCTTCCGCATCGAAAGACTCGCCTAGTTTCTTAGAGCTCTTTCGCAAAAGGTGCACGATAATCGTGTAGCAAATACCCACGACAATAATCGTTCCAAGGAAAGAAATGGCAAATTTATTAAGCTGTAAAATTTCTTTGTGATGAATCAAATAATGCGGCATGCCTAGGAAAAGGTAGCTAATGATTAAGCCTAGAAAAATCACGCTATCTTTCAGCAAGGATTCCCAAGAATAAATCAAACGGTCAACAGTCAGGTTATTTTTGAAGAAAACCAATAACAGTAACAAGATAATCAAATAAAGCGACGTGAAATTGCTAAAGGATTTGGCATTTATCCAAATAAGCGACACGAAAATGAGCCCAATGCCAAAAGGCAGTGCTTGACGCACGCGCTCTAACAAAGAACGCCCTAAAAGAATGTAAAGACTTCCGATTAAGATACTTGGAAATTGCCAAATGAGGTTGGCATGAATAGGATTCATCTGTTTCAACCAGTGAATTTGATTGACCTTCTCTGGAATGGTAGCTGATAACACGAGGAAAATCCCAAACAAAACCACCAAACCATAAATCAAACGTCTTAGCAAAGTAACGGTTAATTCTTTTGGAATGCCTTTGTAGTGGTCGTTGATGGTTTTACCAAGATTTTTAACAAATAGCACCACCCCAAGGGCAAATGGCAAAATATCGTAAACCATACGGTAAAGCAAGGTCCACAAAATTACGTCAGTGCTGGCAAATCCCATCATGGTCAAAGCTGTCATCATAGTCAAATCAAAACTTCCGATTCCACCAGGAATGAAAGAAATCATCCCAAACAAAATGGCTAAGATGTAAGCTCCAGCAACTTGGACAATTGAAAAATGGAAGCCCATCAAATACCCAACTGCAAGGAATGACCCAACACAACCTGACCATTCCAAAACAGAAATCAAAGTTAATTCCAAACGCACCTTTCGCTCAACATTACCAAAAAAGGTGAGGTTTTCCCTTGATGATATCCACAAGACAACTGGGAAATAAAAGGCTGCTACCACAAAAATAATCAAAAAACGGTGTAGATAGGAGCCTTCTGTGAACAACCCTGCAAACAGCAAAATCACTGTGGATAAGACAGACAAACCAGAGCTAAAATAAGGGAGCAGACGGGACAAGACCTTGATGCTTTTCCCGTTGTCAATGCCGTCACTGTACAAGGCTAGACGCAAACCAACATCTACAATTCCACCAAAACCAATCATATTATTTATGGTGTTGATACTCCAACTATTTTCAATAATGTACTTTTTAGAGTGCGACGTCCCAAGCAAACGGTTGAAAATAACGTCATAACCAATCATCGGCATAACGGCCACTAAGCCAATCAAAATCATTAGAACGATATTGAAAGGGGGAATGCTAGCAAAGGCTGACTGTAAGGTCGGCCACGAAATGGTTTTAGACAATCGGAAAAATTCGACTAAAACCAAGATGAAAATCGATAAACTAAATCCTATTTTGATCTTGGATTCATTGGTTTTGAAAAAATTGATGACTTTCTTCATGCGTTCTTATTCTCCTCTAGTTGCGTCAAAAAGTGATTCACTTCCTTATTAAAACGTTTGGGACTGAGGTAAGCCATATTGTGCAGACGAAATGGCACTGAAACCAAATGACCATTACCAAGATGATTAGCAATTTCAAGCGAATGCTCATAAGAAATCAAGTCCCATCCACCAATCAAGACCAAGGATGGAACGGTAACACGAGCTAAATCATTCAGATGAATAGGCATATCCTCCATCATCAAACGCATATTTATTATATAATTTTCCAATTGTGGGAAATACGGCAACAATCGCTTCATCACACGATACAAAACGTGTGTGGACAATCCAGCATACCATTTCTCACCATACAGGCGAACATTTCCAGCATTTAAGACCAAACCTGTCACCAAGTCAGAGTATTTCAAAGCAATAGTCAAAGCCAAGTTTGCCCCGTCACTATAACCAATGAAAGTAGCCTTGTCGATGCCCAATTCCTTCAGCGCATAAGCAATATCATCTGCCATCAAATCAAAGGAATTGACCGCCTTTTCATTAGTTGATTGCCCATGACCTCTGCTGTCAAACAAGACCAACTGGTATTTTTGAGAGAAATAAGGAATTTGTTTGCTAAAGTAATGGTAATTGCCGTTATTACCGTGTAAAAAGACTAAGGTTTCACCCTCACCGACAATCTGATAATGCAATTGTGAACCGTCAGGTAAAGGGATAAAGGTTTCTGATTCAGTATCCTTACTGGCATCTCTACGGCATTTGATAAGCAGCAACAAGCCAATGCTTAACAAAACAGGAAAGAGATAGGTTTTTGGAAAACCAATAAAAGAATAGACAATCATGCCTGCTGTTAGCGGTGCATTCATGGTAATTCCCAAGAAACTACAAGCAGCAACGGCTAGATAGATTTGAGATGGGTCATTAAAACCAAAAAGAGCAGCCACCAAGCACACCACCTCTCCAAAAGCAACTCCCAGTGAAATCGATGGCGTCATTGTCCCACCGTAAGACCCAAATCTCAAGCAGAGTAAGACAATGGCGTATTTACATGTAAATAAAACCAAGGCATCAGGCAAACTCAAGCTGTCAAATCCAGCTTGCACCAAAGGTGCCCCATTCCCCAGCAATTCTGGAAAACGATAACTTTGCACAGCAAGAAGGACAAAAACCAAAGGCAATTGCCATAAAATGCGACTATCTTTGGTGCGATTTTGGCTGGCGTGTTTACTAATACGGCTAAACAAACGCGCCACAGGTATGGTCGCAAAGGTTAAAATAACCGTCACCACAAAAGTCACCCAAGTCACAGGCTGAGGATTGACATGGTAAAGCGGTGCATCGCTAATTCTCAAGTGGGCAATAGCTGTCGCTCCATAAGTCGTGATGAAAGCCACCACCACATTTAAAGCCGTCAAAGGAATGCCAAACACTTCAAAGACAAATATCAAGCTGGCAAAAGGAATTTGGTAAATGGCTGCTAAACCTGCTGCCGCCGAACTCGCCACCAAAACCGAACGCTGGTCACTATCTAGCGGAATTTTTCTAACCAAATGCGTTGAGAACAAACTCCCTAATTCACGCGGAGCCACTTCTTTACCAACAGGCGCCCCCATACCAACCGTGATAACTTGCAAAAACAAATGCCCTAATTGTCGCCAAAAAGGGGGATATTCTTCTATTTCTGATTGAGGTGAAATTTGCTTTTTCAAAGGAATTAGACGTCTTCCTTGCCTCTGAAGAAAATACCACCCCAAAGCACTTAGCAAACCAGAAACCAAAACAATGCCGCTACGTTGCAGCGCTGGCACGGTGTGTAAAATGTCTTCCCAAAGAAAATCAAAAAGATCATGCAACACAATAGCGCCTAAACCAACTAGAATAGCCATAACAAGCGCTAATAGTATTAGCCTAATCTTATTTCTACTCGTAAATACTGTATCCATACCTTCTTACCTTAAACCAATTGAAAAAGTTAGTTGTCCTTAACAAATCTGTTAGGTGTATCAGAAATATTCTAACATAAAAACGAACGAACTGCACCTTGTACTTGTCAAAGATCAGTTATTATCTCTATTATGGTATCACAAAAGCCCCGCAAAAGAAAAAGACTAGAACTGCTATTTTGCTTTTCTAGACTTTTCTTTGATAGCATCAAAAAAAGGGCTCTATAATTTCTGTAGTGGGTAAATCCACCATGGAAATTATGGAGCCTTTTTGAGTATATACAAAAAGTCCCATATGACCTATAATGAAAAGCGACTAAACAACTCATTAGAAAGACTCATATGAAACAACTAAATCTTATCACAAATTTTCTCAGAATTAAAGACAAAAATATCACTATCACTGATGAGTATGATATGGGGACTCACTTAGAACTCC
>NZ_JBHRZX010000011.1:0-745 GCF_042649785.1 Streptococcus alactolyticus
CCGGCTTAGCTCAGTTGGTAGAGCATCTGATTTGTAATCAGAGGGTCGCGTGTTCAAGTCATGTAGCCGGCATTATAAATTCTCTTTATGCGAACGTAGTTCAGTGGTAGAACATCACCTTGCCAAGGTGGGGGTCGCGGGTTCGAACCCCGTCGTTCGCTTTAAGAGGCCGGGGTGGCGGAACTGGCAGACGCACAGGACTTAAAATCCTGCGAAGGGTGACCTTCGTACCGGTTCGATTCCGGTCCTCGGCAGAATTTCATATTAAGCACCCTTGGCTCAACTGGATAGAGTACCTGACTACGAATCAGGCGGTTGCAGGTTCGAATCCTGCAGGGTGCATATCTCGGGAAGTAGCTCAGCTTGGTAGAGCACTTGGTTTGGGACCAAGGGGTCGCAGGTTCGAATCCTGTCTTCCCGATTACATGGCGGTGTAGCTCAGCTGGCTAGAGCGTCCGGTTCATACCCGGGAGGTCGGGGGTTCGATCCCCTTCGCCGCTATTATTTTTATGGATTGACTTTGGACCTTTAGCTCAACTGGTTAGAGCACTCGGCTCATAACCGAGCGGTCGTAGGTTCGAGTCCTACAAGGTCCATATAGTTAGTTATGGAGGATTACCCAAGTCTGGCTGAAGGGAACGGTCTTGAAAACCGTCAGGCGTGTAAAAGCGTGCGTGGGTTCGAATCCCACATCCTCCTTTATATTATTGTCGCGGGATGGAGCAGCTCGGTAGCTCGTCGGGCT
>NZ_JBHRZX010000011.1:756-4110 GCF_042649785.1 Streptococcus alactolyticus
TGTCGCGAGTTCGATTCTCGTCACCCGCTTTATTATTAATAAATATTGGTCTTTTCCAATTGATGGGCGCATAGCTCAGCTGGTTAGAGCGCACGCCTGATAAGCGTGAGGTCGGTGGTTCGAGTCCACTTGTGCCCATATCTGGTGGAGAATTACTCAAGAGGCTGAAGAGGACGGTTTGCTAAATCGTTAGGTCGGGTAACTGGCGCAAGGGTTCGAATCCCTTATTCTCCGTACGTTTTTGAAACGAGATTATCCTTGGATATCTCGTTTTATTTTTATATTATGCATTTTATATATTAGTTGGTGTAAGAATTTGAAAAAAGTAAGAATCTCTCGTTTTGTTTTTTTGACTGTTCTGTCATTACTGCTTATTAGTTTTTCGTTTGCTCTTATTTTTCGAAATTCGAGTCTTGTTTCAGCAGTTTCTTCTCCGATTAGAAGTTTTGTTTTTCGAATAGATTACCTTGTTTCTGCCCCTTTTAGAGCTATTGATTCTATGAATGAGGAAGTGAAAAATCTTTTTGATATTTATGCTGAAAATAAGCGTTTGAAGAAGAAAGTGGCTGAGTTAGAGGATCAAAGTGATTTGGTTTCTTCATTAAAAGAAGAAAATGAAAAGTTAAATAGTGAAGTTGGAATGCAATCCTCTGTGACTTCACAAATTTCGACTATCGGTCGTGTTATTGTGCGAAGTCCTGTTTCGTGGTATGATGCTCTAAAGGTTAAATTAGGTAATCCTGGTACTGTTCGTAAGAAAATGCTAGTCTTATCAGATGGATCTTTGGTTGGTTCCGTGACAGATGTACGTTCGGATACAGCAAGTGTGTCCCTTTTGACTAATGGTTCAAACTTTAACATCCCAATCAAAATCAAAACAGATTCTACGGAAGTATATGGTTTGTTGGAACACTACGATCTAGATAAGAAATGTTTTGTGATTACTGACCTAAATTCCTCTGTTGATATTAAAAGTGGTGCCACTGTCGTTACTAGTGGTTTGGATGGGGATACGGTTGCAAATGTGTCTGTTGGGACTGTTTCTAGCGAGAAAAGTAATTCAGAGAGCTTAAAACGTGTTATTTATGTAACACCTGCAGCTGATTTTTCTGATATTTCCTATGTAACAATAATTGGTGACTAAAGTGGTTTTTTATAAAAATAAATATTTTTTACTGTTATTGCTTTTTTTGTTAATGTTGGTTGATGGGCAGATGTCGTTTGTCATGAGCTCTTTGTTTTCTTATCATTTTCTGATTTCTAGCCATTTGTTTTTATTGGCTGTCATGTATTTTTATCATGATAAGAATGACGCTTTTACGCTTTGGAGTTCAATCTTTTTAGGAGCCATCTTTGATATTTATTACTTAAACAGAATTGGTTTGATCGTCTTTCTTCTCCCAATGCTAGCCTTATTTATTAGTAAGATTAGTAAAAAGTTTTTTGCAAATGATTATCAAACATTGATTTTTTATATCATTATTCTATTTTTATTCGAAATTAGTGGTGAGTTAGCTGCTGTTTGGTTGGGCATGACTACCATGTCTGTAGCACATTTTATTGCCTACAGTTTTGCTCCATCGCTTGTTTTTAACATTTTATTATACTTTATTTTCCGCAATCTCTTGAAAAAGCTCTTTTTGGGGGCTTAATCACTAGAACAAAATAAAAATGTAACAATCACGTAACATAAGTTGCGTGATTTTTTGGTAAAATATTATTGTCTTATCAAAAAGGAGTCGTTTTATTTAATATGAAGAAAAGAATTTTATCTGCTGTTCTTGTCAGTGGTGTAACACTAGGTACGGCAGCTACTACTGTAAATGCCGATGATTATGATGCGAAAATTGCTGCGCAGGATGAGGTTATTAGTAACCTAAATGCTGAGCAAACTGCAGCAAAAAATCAAGTTGATGCTATTCAACAACAAGTATCATCATTACAATCTCAACAAGCTGAATTAGAAGCACAAAATGCTCAATTAGAAGCTGAATCTCAAAAATTAAGCGAAGATATTCAAGCTCTTTCAAGCAAAATTGTTGCTCGTAACGAATCATTGAAAAAACAAGCTCGTAGCGCACAAAAAAGCAGTGCTTCTACAAGCTATATCAATACTATTTTAAATTCAAAATCAATTTCAGACGCTATTAACCGTGTGGTTGCTGTTCGTGAAGTTGTTTCTGCAAATGAAAAAATGTTGGAACAACAAGAAGCTGATAAAGCAGAAATCGAACAAAAACAAGCTGAAAACCAAGCAGCAATTAACACTGTAGCTGAAAATAAAGCTACTATCGAACAAAACAAAGCTGCTTTGGCAACACAACAAGCAGAATTGGAAGCAGCACAATTGAACTTGTCAGCTCAATTGGCTACTGCAGAAGATGAACGTGCTAGCTTAGTTGCGCAAAAAGAAGAAGCTGAACGCGCAGCAGCAGAAGCCGCAGCCGCTCAAGCCGCTGCTCAAGCTAAAGCAGAAGCAGAAGCTAAAGCACAAGCTGAATCTGTAGCACAAGCACAAGCAGCCGCTCAAGCTCAAGAAACACTTCCAGCAGCTACTACTGAATCTACTTCTACACAAGAAGAGTCAAGTGCAGCAGCTGAAACACCTGCATCAACTGAAGCAAGCTCTTCAACTTCATCAGCATCAGCTCCAGCTGCATCAACACCAGCTACTGAAACACAACAAACAGCCGCTCCAGCTGCATCAACACCAGCTACTGAAACACAACAAACAGCCGCTCCAGCTGCATCTACTTCAACTGCTGCGGCAGCACCGGCTGCAAGTACAACTACATCAGCTCCAGCAGCAACTACAACAGCTGCTACATCTACTACAACAACTACTACTGCATCAGCTAAACCAGCCGCAAGCACAACAAGTTCAGCCAACACTTATCCAGTAGGTCAATGTACTTGGGGTGTTAAATCACTTGCTTCATGGGTTGGTAACTACTGGGGTAATGCAAACCAATGGGTTGCTAGCGCACAAGCAGCTGGACACTCTGTTGGAACAACACCAAAAGTTGGTGCAGTAGCCGTTTGGCCATATGATGGTGGTGGTTACGGACACGTAGCATATGTATCTGCTGTTCAAAGCTCAACAAATATCCAAGTTATGGAAGCTAACTACGCTGGTAACTCATCTATCGGTAACTATCGTGGATGGTTCAATCCAGCTTCAAGCGGTACTGTTTACTACATTTACCAATAATAAGCTTTTCATTAATCGAGAAGTGTGCAGAGAGAAGGAAAATTTTACCTTCTCTTTTTCTACCATTTGTCAAGCATATCAACGATTTCTAGAAGAAATCATTATCGGAAGCTGCTTAATTCAACCAGTAGAGAAGTTATTTC
>NZ_JBHRZX010000012.1:0-389 GCF_042649785.1 Streptococcus alactolyticus
CAGACTGTTTACCAAACTAATCGAAAACGTTCGGTAAAAAAGATAATCCTAACGAAAGAATTGAAAGAGAAAATAGTAAACTATACTAAGCAAAAATTTTCTCCTGAAATGATGGTTAAGAAGAAGAAAATGAAAGTTGGCATTTCAACCATTTACTATTGGTTTCATAATGGCCATTTAGGATTGACGAAAGCAGATATACTTTACCCTAGAAAAGGGAAAAGTGTCAAGAAGCAAGCTAGTCCTAAGTTTAAACCAGCAGGCAAATCTATCGAAGAACGTCCTGACGTTATTAATCTTCGCTTGGAAAACGGTCATTATGAAATTGATACGGTTCTATTAACCAGAGTGAAAAATCATTGCCTTTTAGTCTTAACCGACCGTCGGAG
>NZ_JBHRZX010000012.1:398-63418 GCF_042649785.1 Streptococcus alactolyticus
AAAAGGAACCAAGAAAACGACCTCGAAAGAAGTCGCTTTTATCGAAAATTGGATTAACAATTACCCTAAAAAATGCTTGGACTACAAGTCGCCGAGTGAATTTCTTACGGGTGGCTAATTTCAACTTGAAATTTGGGTTTCATTTTTGTTCTCCCATAAAAGCACCGCATCATTAAATAACAAACATGATATTAGCGATATTGTGTTAAATCTTGTTTTAAAAAGTAGTAAAATAGGTTGCCATAATTTCCTGAATAATCCAGTACATGACCGTTATAAACGACCTTAGTGACTTTGTAATAGTCGGCAATATCGATTGAGCAAGCTTGCTGTGAACGTTCGAATTCCTCGTATGAGTCAAACGTCACCACTCGTTCTTGGTTTACGGCGTTTAAAAATGTAATTTCAATCATTATTTACATTTCCTTTCTAATTCTACATACTATATTACTTTGATGTTGGAATATAGTATGTAGAACTGTATAACGCTATGCTACTACAAAGTATGTTTTCACACAACTATTTTGCTCTGACTGGATTTTCTCAATCATAATTCAAGAATCAATTGTAAATTATAAAAAGAGATTCCAAACAGAAATCTCTTTTTTAACTGAATTTGTAAAATTATATTATCCTTTATGATATTCAAAAGCAATAGTATAAGTCTTTTCGGTATTGGCTGGAAGAACAATATCACCAAAACCGTCATTATTAATAGCATCTGGGAGAAATTGTGCTTCAAGCGCTAAGGCTTCAAATTCTTTAGCCATTTTACCCTTATCACGCGCTGGATAAATATCCTCAGGAATGCCACCCATACTGTAAACGACCCAAGTATCACGGTCAGAATAAAGGTGAACAGAATCGCCACTTTCTTCATCTTTCAATTCTCCACAAGGTTTATCAAGCGAAGCATTTACCAAGAAAGCATCGTCAAGCCCGCCTGTATCAGCGATAGCCTCTCCAAGGTTTTGCCCAGTTTGAAAATCATAAGCTGTGCCAGCAACGTCAATGAATTTTCCTGTTGGCACCAAATCATCACGTGTTTCCAAGTAACAGTCAGCAGCCAAAGTAAAGGTATGGTGTGCCAAGTCTTGGCGTTCACCGAGGTTAAAGTAAACGTGGTTAGTTGGGTTAAAGAGGGTCGCTTGACCGCCATTTTTACCAGTGTAAGTGATTATAAAACGATTGTCGTTATCCAGCGTAAAACGTGCTGTTACCAACATATCACCAGGGAAACCATCAACACTTTCTTTAGCATTGTAAGTCATGACAACAGTGGCTTTGTCAATATCATTTTCAACTCTTGCTTGCCAAATGTGTTTGTGGAAACCTTTTGGACCACCGTGAAGAGTGTTTCCTTTTTCGTTTTGTGGTAGCTGAATTTCTTTGCCATCAAGGTTAACTTTCCCTTGATTAATACGCCCTGCAACACGTCCGATTGATTGACCTGCACATAAAGGACTTTTCAGATAATCACTTGGCTCATCAAAACCAATGATAAGATTTTTCTGACCACCTTTGTCATCTGGCACTAAAAATTCTTGCCAAGTTGCTCCCAGCGTTAGTAAACCAACTTGGACACCATTATCATTAATAATAGTGTATTTTTCAATCTTTTGCCGATTAATTATCTCAACAATTTCTTGTTTTACTTCCATTTTTCCCTCTTTCTTAGGTTCTTTCTTTTATTTTACCTTTTAGATAATTTTTTGTAAACGTTTACTATTGGATTTTACTAAGTTTTACCAGACATCATCGTTATAAACCAAAAACTCCTGTCCATTGGACAGGAGTTCAAGATTATATGTAGTGATTATTTTACCACGATGTTGACAAGTTTGTTAGGGACAGCAATAACTTTGACGATATCTTTGCCTGCGATTTCAGCTTGAATCTTGTCATTGGAAAGGGCGAGTTTTTCGAGTTCTTCGCGACTTGCGTCTTTTGGTACGACCAATTTAGCTCGTACTTTTCCTTTGATTTGGATGACAATTTCAACGTCGTTTTCAACAAGTTTTGATTCATCCCATGTTGGCCATGCCACGTATGAAATGCTTTCACCTGATTGGGTCACGTTTTGCCACAATTCTTCAGCAAGGTGTGGGGCAAATGGAGCCAACAATTGAATGAAGCCTTTGGCGTAATCTACAAAGAGTTTGTCTTCTTTGTTGGCGCTGTTTACAAAGACCATCAATTGTGCAATCGCTGTGTTGAATTTCATGGCTTCGAGCTGTTCTGTAACGGCTTTAACGGTTTCATTGTAAACCTTGTCTAAAGCACCGTTATTGTCAGCAACGATATCTTTGGTTGTCAACAAGCGGTAAACGCGGTCAAGGAACTTACGTGAGCCTTCAAGACCTTCTTCAGACCAAGCGATAGAAGCGTCCAATGGTCCCATAAACATTTCATACACGCGCAATGTGTCGGCACCATAGCGTTCAACTACGTCGTCAGGGTTGACAACGTTTTTCAATGATTTAGACATTTTAGCTGGTGCTTGTTCCAATTCTTCGCCAGTTTCGATGTTGAAGAATAACCCATCGCGTTTTTCAACCTTGTCTGTTGGTACAAGGGCTCCACGGTGGTCGCGGTAGCTTGTTCCCAAAATCATCCCTTGGTTAAAGAGTTTTTGGAACGGTTCTTTGGTTGGAACAACGCCTAAATCATAAAGGAATTTGTGCCAGAAGCGAGCGTAAAGCAAGTGAAGCACGGCGTGTTCGGCACCACCGATGTAAATGTCAACTGGCAACCATTGTTTCAATAATTCTTCGTCAGCTAGTTTTTCGTCGTTATGCGGGTCGATGTAGCGTAAGAAGTACCAGCTTGAACCTGCCCATTGTGGCATGGTATTGGTTTCACGGCGCCCTTTAACACCGTCTTCACGAGTAACTTCTAACCAATCTGTCAAGTTAGCTAGTGGTGACTCCCCTGTTCCTGAAGGTTTAATGTCCTTAGTTACTGGCAAGACCAGAGGAAGTTGGTCTTCTGGAAGGGCAGTGGTTGTGCCATCTTCCCAGTGAACGATTGGAATTGGTTCACCCCAGTAGCGTTGGCGTGAAAAGAGCCAGTCGCGTAAACGGTAAGTGACTTTTTTATTTCCCACTCCTTCAGCTTCGAGCCATTCGACCATTTTGTCAATGGCTTGCGCTTTGTCAAGACCGTCTAGGAAGCCAGAATTGATGTGAATACCGTCTTCTGTGTAAGCTTCTTCTTCAACATTGCCGCCTTCAAGTACTGGGATAATATCTAGATTGAATTGTTTAGCGAATTCCCAGTCGCGTGTGTCGTGGGCAGGAACAGCCATGATAGCACCAGTTCCATAGCTCACAAGCACATAATCTGCAATCCAAATTGGCATTTCACGACCATTGACAGGATTGATCGCATAGCTACCTGTCCAAACACCTGTTTTTTCTTTAGCAAGGTCTGTACGCGCAAGGTCAGATTTGAGGCTTGCTTGGTGTTTGTAATCTGCCACAGCTTGTGCTTGTTCAGGCGTTGTAATAGCATCAACCAATGGGTGTTCAGGTGCTAAAACAGCATAAGTCGCACCAAAAAGAGTATCAGGACGAGTGGTAAAGACTGTGAAATCTTGGTCTGTGTCCTTCACTTTGAAGGTCACATTGGCACCTGTTGATTTACCAATCCAGTTGCGTTGCATATCTTTGATTGATTCAGGCCAGTCAAGGTCTTCCAAATCTTCTAGCAAGCGCTCTGCATAAGCTGTGATTTTAAGCATCCATTGACGCATTGGTTTGCGGACAACTGGGTACCCTCCACGTTCAGAAGTACCGTCAGGAAGCACTTCTTCGTTGGCGATGGCTGTTCCCAATTCTTCAACCCAGTTAACAGGCACTTCAGCTTCGTATGCCAAGCCTTTTTCATACAATTTTGTGAAAATCCACTGTGTCCATTTGTAGTAGCTAGGGTCAGTGGTATTTACTTCGCGGTCCCAGTCGTATGAGAAACCAAGTGCATTGATTTGGCGTTTGAAGTTAGCGATGTTTTGCGCTGTAAATTCAGCTGGGTCATTTCCTGTATCCATCGCGTATTGCTCAGCAGGAAGTCCAAAAGCGTCCCATCCCATTGGGTGAAGCACGTTATAGCCTTGTGCACGTTTGAAACGACTCAAAATATCAGTTGCTGTGTAGCCTTCTGGGTGTCCAACGTGAAGCCCTGCACCTGACGGGTAAGGAAACATATCCAACGCGTAAAAGTTTGGTTTATCAGCGTCTGTTCCTGTTTTGAACGTATGATTGTCAGCCCAATAAGCCTGCCATTTTTTCTCAATTTCTTTGTGATTGTAAGTTGCCATGTCATTTCTCCATGTTCATAGTATAGCTTCTATTATACCATGAAAATAACAAAGAAAAAAGGCGAAATCACTGGGGACTTCATGCCTTCGATAAATAAGCTTGTAAGCTCGCCATATCTGCTTTGGCTTGTTTCAAGCCAATCTGATAAATCTCTTCAAACTTGTCAGGGTTGGTTTCCAGACGTCCAATCTCTAATGGTTGGCTTGGTCTAATCGCAAAAACTTGCCCCTTCTGCTCCAAATCAATAATGTGCTCCAGCGTGTCATTATAGTATTGGTAACGTTTGGAAGCCACTTCGACAAAGTTAGGGTAATGCCTATAAAGCAACTTGTAAAGGCGACCACTAGACGCTTTTTTGCGGTAATCAAGCGGACGTGTCAAGACCACGATGAGTTTATCAAAGCCAAGGCTTTTGGCAAAATCAACAGGAATGCTGTCTGACAAGCCACCATCAAGGTAATGTTTGCCCTGCCACTCAACAATTTTTGAGGCTACTGGCAAGGCCGAACTGGCACGAAACAACTCCATTTGCTCAAACACATTGTCAATCTTGTGGTATTCTGCCTTACCTGTTTCAAGATTGGTGACAGTGACGTAAAAAGGAACACCAGATTGCTCAAAGGTTTCCTCATCAAAAACATCTAATTCCATGGGAACCTTGTAATAAGCAAATTCTTTGTTGACCACATTGCCCGTTCGTAACCAAGAACGAAGGCCCATGTAGTTAGGATAAGAAGCGTATTTTTGATTGTAACGGAGAGCTCTGCCCTTTTGCTTAGATAAAAAATTCACCCCAAAAAGTGCCCCAGCTGATACCGCGACTATCCCGTCAACCTTGATACCAGCATCTAAAAATGCATCGAGAACGCCAGCCGTGTAAAGCCCACGCATTCCCCCACCTTCTAATACTAAACCAACAGACATTTACAGACTCCTTTATTCTTGTATATGACTATGTACAGTATATCAAATGATTGGCAAAAGCACACAATGCCGATATCATTTTTAGTCACCGACCAACAAAAAAGCTAGAGCATTCACCCTAGCTTAATCATGACGCTTGTTTACAGTTCAGCGATTTGGTAAAGTTCCAATTCTGCTTGTGTTTCTGTTCCAAACATATTAATCATCAATTTCACTTTGTTGTTTTCAATTTCAACGACGCGACCTTCTTGTCCCATAAAGGCACCATCAATGATTTGAACCACGTCACCTTCTTTAATGTTGGTATCAATCACATCAACCGTTTGACCCATTGAGATGAGAATTGAGCGGATTTCTTCTTCCAAGAGCGGTGTTGGTTTTGAACGGTTACCGTGTGACCCAACAAATCCTGTAACGTTTGGTGTGTTACGCACAACAAACCAAGCTTCGTCTGTCATAACCATCTCAACCAAGACATAACCAGGGAAACGGTTTTCTTCAACTTCTTTGACTTTCCCGTTTTTCTCAACATTGACAGTTTGCGTTGGGATTTCCACGCGCAAAATATTGTCCAACATATTGTAGGTTTGGGCACGTTGCAAAAGGGTTTCTTTCACTTTATTTTCATACCCAGAGTAAGTTTGTAGCACAAACCAGCCTTTATCAAATGAATCTAGCATCTTTTCCTCCACTATAAAAAGCCCTGAGGGCTCTTTGCTTCGTTTTTTCTTTCATTATAGAATAAAAAGGCGTTCTCTGTCAATGATGGACTCGGGGAAACCACAAAAAAAGTGATGGGAAGCCCCACCACTTTTTGTTATTCTACCTAAAAACGGTTCAATAAGTCCGTTACTCCCAACGAGAGTAGTTTATCAAAGATATAAATCGCAAGTGTAAAAAACGCTGTATACTCTAATACAGAAATAAAATCTCTCCAACGTTGTCTACGATCTGGCCATGTTGTATCTCTTAAAACCGCAAAAACTCCCTTGATAAATCCCACGGATCGCTCCTCCTTCACACTCGTTACGTAATCGCCTTAATATTAACGTGTTTCTTTGTGTAACGTGTATTTCTTACAATGTTTACAATATTTATTGACTTCTAAACGTACAGGTTTAGGGTTACTGCTCACTCCGATAGAGTAGTTACGGCTCCCACACTCTGTACAAGCTAAACTTGCTTTTTTCTGTGCCATAATGCCTCCAATATCATCCTATCATCTTTTTATCATTTTATCAAGTTTTAATTCGTTCGTCTATTAAACCAGTTGGAAACATTGTCCCAAACGTCTTGAACGGCTTGACCTATCTTTTCCTTGGCGGTTTGTGCTGATTCTTGAACCTTATCCAAAAAGTTATCTGAGCTAGATGATGGGCTAGTGTCAGTGTCAGACGCGTTGGCACTATAAATCAAGTCGTAACCGTTTTGACTATAAGCATTTTCAACAGTAAAGGCAGTACCTGCGGTGTATGGCAAGATGCGACTGGCAACAGCACTGAAAATCGTTGAGGCTGTTCCCGAGCTGGCATCTGTCAGGTAGTGATTTTCGTCCGTCGAATCATAGCCTAGCCACTGGGCAATCACCACATCAGGCGTGTAACCAATCACCCACTGGTCGCTCGTCAAATTGTCATTGAAGCTTGTTTCAACCGTACCTGTTTTTCCTGCCATGGTATAACCATAAGCATTGGCATTGATAGCAGAACCATTTGAAAAGGTTCCTAACATCATGCTGGTCATCTTGTCCGCAACAGTTTGGCTAATCACGCGTTTTTGGTCTTGTTTAAACTGTGCAATGACTTCACCGCTGGCATTTTCAATACGTGAAATCAAATGAGCCGTTGGCATGATACCGTCATTGGCAAAGGTTGAATAGGCCTGGGCCATTTCAAGCGGGTTGGTTGTGACACCGCCACCCAGCGCGATACCCAGTTCTTCCTTGACCTTCTTCATGTTCAGACCGAATTTCTCACCGTAAGTAATACCCTTGCTGATACCGATTTTATTGAGCAAATAAACAGCTGGAATATTGTAAGAATTAGCCAAGGCTTGATACATAGGAACATCAGCTGTTTCAACGCCACCATAGTTTCCAGGATCATAGCCATCGTAATCTTGCACGGTATTTGGCAATTCCGTCGTAATCGAATAGCCCGCCGCGACGGCTGGAGTGTAAACCACCAACGGTTTAATGGTTGACCCTGGGCTACGTGAGGCTTGGGTCGCGTAGTTGAAACTTCTAAAGGAAGCCGAACTTGAGCTCACACGCCCAACTAAACCACGAACAGCACCAGTTGCGGGATCCATTGCGACGCTGGCTCCTTGAGCGCTTTGACCATCATAACTTGACGTTGGGAAATAACTCGTGTCGTCAAAAACAGCCTGCATATTGTCTTGATAATTTTGGTCTAACTCCGTATAGATTTTATAGCCATTGTTGACAATATCATTTTCTGACAGATTGTATTTTTGCTCTGCTTCTTGAATAACCGCATCAAAGTAAGACGGGTACTGATAACTATCAGAAGTTCCTGTATAAGTATCGTGCAACTCACTGGCAATATCCACTTGTGAGGCCTCATCAGCTTGTTCTTGCGTGATTTTACCAGCGTGAACCATGGCCTGCAAGACCGTATTCCTTCGGTTTGTTGCATTCTCCACTGAGTAATATGGGTTGTAAATCTCAGGCCCCTTCAACATTCCAGCCAAAATAGCCGATTGCTCCAAGGTCAAATTCTCAGCGTCAGTACCAAAGTATTTTTGACTGGCATCTTCAACACCCCAAACCGAATTACCAAAATACGCATTGTTCAAATACATGGTCAAGATGTCGTCTTTGCTGTATTTTTTGGTCAACTCTAGCGCTAGGAAAAATTCCTTGGCTTTACGCGTGACGGTCTGTTCTTGGCTCAGGTAAGCATTTTTCGCCAATTGTTGCGTAATGGTCGAACCACCACCAAAACGCCCAAACGTAAAGACTGCCAACAAGAAACGCGAGTAATTGATACCGCTATTTTGGTAAAAGGTTCTATCCTCCGTGGCAATAACCGCTTCTTTCATGTAATCGCTGATATTGTCAAGGTCCACATAAGTTCCTTTTTGTCCCGACAGCGAGCCAATTTGCTCATCATTTTTATCGTAGATGACAGTGGTAGCCTTTAAGGCATCTTGCAAATCAGAAACGTTGGTTGATTTAGCAACCAAATAAAGGTAAGAACCAATCGCCAAGGTCGCTATCCCCGCCAAAATCAGCAGTATTTTACCAATATGGTAACGGCGCCAAAAACGGCGGATGGGATTCTGAGGAGAGGGTACAAACCGCAGGATTTTTTGCACCCAAGCGGGATAATGCTTGGTTTTATCTTGGTGCGCACGGCTTCGCTGATAGCGTGGTGCAGCCTCTCCTTCTTGAGAATGATCAGTAACGTCTTCAGGACTTTCTTCCTCGTTGAGCCACTCTTCAAAATTACGGTCCTCTTCCTGAGAAGATTCCCTTCCTGTCAAGCGCCTAACAAAGGACAGAAAGCTTTCTTTAATTCTTTTTAAATGTGTCATAATTCCATTATAGCAATTTCCCTTAAAATCGTCAGAAATGAAAAGGATGTCATTTGTTATAACGTTTTCATTCTATTTTTAAGGTTTTATGATAAAATGGTAGGGTAGAGATATCTGGTCAGACAAAGATATTAGAAAGGAATTGCTTATCATGAACAAAGAATTTGAAGCATTTAAAAAAACACTTTCTCCTGAAAGTCTAAAAGCCATCTACGATGAAACAAAGATTGAAGTTTCTGAAAGCGAAACCGAAGGAACAGAAGCTTATTCTGTCGCAGTAGCAAGCCAAATGGCGGTCAACTTGGTGGAAAAATACCATGCTTGGCTCAAAGAAAATGAAAGCAAATAGGGCTTTAGCGCATCTCGTTGAGGTGCGTTTTTTTTTGGTATAATAGAGTCATGACTACATCTTACACATTTACCAATCCCTACCCAGACTGCACGGTCAAGGAACTTTTAGAAGAGCACCTGCTGATTCCTCGGAAAATTCGGCATTTTTTGCGCACCAAAAAACACCTGCTCATCAACGGAGAAACCATTAATTGGCAAAGTTTGGTGCAAACAGGCGACAGCATCCAGCTGACCTTTGATGAGGAAGATTATTCGCAAAAAGACATTCCCTTGGGACAAGCTAAATTGGTGGATTGCCTGTATCAAGACGAACACATTATCATCGTCAACAAGCCCGAAGGCATGAAAACACACGGTAATGAACCAACAGAAATGGCTCTGCTTAACCATGTTTCGGCTTATGTAGGGCAAACCTGCTACGTGGTGCACCGTTTGGACAAGGAAACCAGCGGAGCTATTTTATTTGCCAAAAACCCTTTTATCCTGCCTATTTTAAACCGTTTGTTGGAAAACAAGGACATTTCTCGTGAATATTGGTCCTTGGTTCAGGGGACTTTCGAGCCAAAACACCAAGTTTTTCAAGATAAGATTGGGCGCCACCGTCATGACCGCCGCAAACGAGTAGTCGACCCTAAAAATGGCCAGCGCGCCATTACTATCGTGGACCGTTTAAAAGTTTTTTCAAAGGGAAGTCTGGTTCGCTGCCGCTTAAAAACAGGGCGAACGCACCAAATTCGAGTGCATTTGTCAGCGCATCATTATCCCATTATTGGGGACCCTTTGTACAGCCATGTGTCCGATGACCGCCTCATGCTGCACGCCCACAAACTCAGTTTTACACATCCCTTAACCCTGCAAAAAATCAGCGTCGAAGCCCATTCTGACACGTTTGAAGCAGGCCTTTCTTAGATTCAAAAAAACAAGACCCAAACGCAGTTGAGTCTTGTTTTTAGTCGTCTTAAAACTTACAAACCAGCTTCTTTTAAAGCGTCTGCCAATCTAGCAAAATCCGCAATAGAAAGGGCTTCGCCACGAACAGACGGTTTGATATCTGCCATGTCAAGCGCTTGTTCCAATTTAGCCTTGGTTTCCTCAGCTTTTCCAAAATGGCTAGTCAAATTATTCCAAAGGGTTTTGCGGCGGTGAACAAAGCTGATTTTAGCAATGCGGAAGAAGAAATCTTCATCTTTCACTTGAACAAGAGGTTGCTCACGGCGTGTCATTTTCAAAATAGCTGAATCCACGTTCGGTGCAGGCACAAAGACCGTGCGAGGCACGATGAAAGCCACCTTGGCTGTCATGTAATATTGCACCGCGATTGACAATGACCCATAAGCCTTGGTATTTGGCTCAGCTGAAATACGGTCTGCCACTTCTTTTTGCATCATCACGACAAATTCCGCAAATGGGATTTTTGACTCAATCAAATGCATCAAGATAGGTGTGGTGATGTAGTAAGGCAGATTTGCGACCACCTTGATAGGCAAATCGGGATTTGCAAATGATTTGATATGGCTTTGCAAATCAGCTTTCAAAATGTCTCCGTTGATGACTTTGACGTTGTCAAAATCGCGGAGCGTATCCGCCAAAATCGGAATCAAACGGTCGTCAATTTCAAAAGCCATGACTTCAGCAGCATTTTCTGCCAAAAATTCCGTCAAAGCACCGATACCAGGACCAATTTCAATCACGTTGACACCCTTGTCAATCTCCGCTGTATCTACAATCTTTTGAAGAATATTGGTATCTGTCAAAAAGTTCTGTCCAAATGATTTTTTAAAGGTAAACCCATGACGCTCAAGAATAGCACGCGTCACGCTATAATCTGCAATTCTCATAATCAATATTCCCCAACCAAAACGTGGGGACTTTTCTTTCCTTTCGTTTCTATCAATCTTAGTATAGAACACAGAAGACTCTTAAAAAGTCAGCCCTCATATGTTGCCATCGTTTCTTCTACTTCGGCCAAAGTAATGTCAAAGAGCTCTAAGCGTTTGAGAAGTTGTTTGCCGTTGCTATAACCAATACGAAGCTTTTCGCCCAAATATTCGCGACGTTTGCGGCTATCTGCTCCCATTAAAAGCCCCAAGCGCATTAAGTCTGTTTTCGTGATGTCAAACTGGTCATCGTCATCAAAATGCCCCAACACACCTGACAAAGCCTTTTGCAAATCATCAAAACTGGCGTGTTCGACACCGAGCGAGCGCCCTTTTGTTTTTGACTTGGGAGCCGCCTCATCACGATTTAAAAAGGCGTGCTTCACATTTGGGATGGCATTCATGATGATTTTACGAATGCGTTCGCCGTTGTAATCTGGGTCGGTAAAGACAATAACCCCACGAAGATCATTTAATTTGTCAATACGCTCAAGGTCGTCATCATTGATAGCAGAACCTCGTGTTTCGTAGGTGTCCACATCGTAGAAATGACGCAAATTGGCTGTGTCGTCCTTGCCTTCAACCACAACCACTTCTTGAATTTTAATTTTCTCAGTCACAATCAAACAACCTCTTTGCATTTTCTGTTGTCGCTTGTGCCACTTCTTCCACAGTCAAGCCACGGAGTTCTGCGATTTTATCTACAACATAGCGAGTATAAGCCGTGCGGTTTTCACGTCCACGTTTTGGAACAGGGGCAAGGTATGGGGCATCTGTTTCCACCAAAATCTTATCCAACGGCAATTTTTGCGCAGCTTCTTGCACATCAAGGGCTTTTTTAAAAGTGACAACCCCTGAAAATGAAATCATCATACCAAGCTCGATAAAACGCTCTGCCATTTCCAAAGACCCTGAAAAAGAATGAATAATCCCACCACGAGGGCCAACACCTGCCTCTTTGATAACTTGATAGGTGTCTTCTAGGGCATCGCGGGTGTGGACGATGAAAGGCAAATCATGGTCTTTTGATAATTGAATCTGACGCTTGAAAATCTCAATCTGAACATCTTTCGGGTCTTCCATCCAATAATAATCCAATCCAATCTCACCTAGACCAATCACTTTTGGATGTGACAAGTGGGCGACAATCATATCCTCCACTTCTTGATTGTAAGACCCAGCTTCTGTCGGATGCCAACCAATTGTAGCATAAACTTCAGGGTATTTTTCAGCCAAATCAAGGGCACGTTTAATCGTTGGTGCATCAAAACCAACCACATTGTGCCGAGTGACGCCCATTTCCTTAGCTAGCGCCAATTCTTCATCTTCACGCCCAACAAAATCGTCAGCGTTTAAATGCGTGTGTGTATCAAAAATCGTTATCATGTATTAGTCTATTCCTCTTTTTTCTCGTTTTTATTATAACATACTTCACGAAAAGGTATCCTGACACTAGGTTCACAAAAGAGCTGCACTTTCAAGCAAACGAAAATACCATCAGTCTCGAGCACTGATGGTATGGTTTATTCTATCAATTAAGCAGATAAAACTTTACGTCCTTTACGACGACGTGCAGCTAGGACACGACGACCGTTTTTAGTCGACATACGGTGACGGAAGCCATGCTTACGTTGACGACGAATTTTACTTGGTTGATAAGTACGTTTCACAGTGATTACCTCCTCATAGATTTTCGTATTCGTTTAGCCGGCTATTTTTGATCAGTTACTAAACATACCTTATTATTTTATAACAAGAATGGCATCCTGTCAAGCTGTACCGCTCTTGTTTGTGTCTATTTTTTTGAGAATAATCATCAAGCCTATAAATCAAGAGATTTCTCTGTTGAATTTTTTCAAAAAAAAATACCGAAACAAAGGTTTCCTTGCTTCAGTCTTGACTTTATTGGCTTTTTTGTGTTACAATAACTTCAGACTGATTAAGCAAAGTGTAGATTTGTCTTAATCGGTGGAGTAGAAGTTACCCGCTTCTGCTCCTTTTTTTGATTTTCTACAATGATATTATAACAAAATTGTCAGAAAAATGCAAACAAAAACAACTTAAAAAAGCCTTAAAATCCAAAAAATTTTAAAGTTTTTAATACTTAAATTTTTGGCGGTCAAGAGAAGTAAATTTCCCAGCACGTTGAAAAATTTTGCGTGATTTAAATATCGTTTGTTCCTTCGCTTCTCGGAGATAACCAACGCTTAAACGTTGATTTTGATAGTATTCATACTCTTTTCGCCAATTACCAAAAAATAGATCATCAACAAAATTAATTCTATCTAGAATAATTAATCTCGACATTGTATAAGCACCTTTTAATGACCAATACATTCCCCTGTGTTTCATCCGATAGGTTATTTTTCGATGCTGACTCTCCATAACACCTATTCCTTTGGCTGATAAATTTCTTAATTTAGCAGGCTTAGTTATTATCTGATGAAAGCAATACTTTTCAACTTATTATTTTTCTAACTTGGTAGTGTATCATCTAATCTAACATAGATTTTTATATCTAATTTAATTGACAGATTGAATCTCAAGCAATTATATCACACATTTTTACGTGCTCGTAATGCTGAGAGAATTGAAACAGTATCAACAACTTCTTGAAGCATAGCTCCTAATAAAGTTGGGATGACACCTGTTGCTGCAATGACCATCAGCACTAAACAAACAAATAAACCAATTAAAACAGATTGTTTAGCGATTTTCATGGTGTGTTTTGCAATAGCAATAACTTGTGCAACCTTACTCAAATCATCTTTCATGATGACAACATCTGCGTTCTCACTTGCTGCTGTTGATCCATGAGCACCCATAGCAATTCCGACATCTGCGGTTACAAGGGCTGGGGCATCATTTACACCATCTCCCACCATTAAAACTGGTCCATTTTGGACTTCAATATCTTTTAAGTGCTTAATTTTATCCTGCGGTAAGCAATCTGCGAAGACTTTATTAATACCAACCTGCTCTGCTATTTCCTTAGCGACTGAATATTTATCTCCAGTGAGCATAACTAGGTTTTTAACATCCATTTGTTGGAGTTTTTGCATTGTTTCCTTGGCTTCAGGTCGAACGGAGTCCTTAAAAGTAATATATCCGAGTAGATGACCGTTTTTACCAACATAAATGCTAGTTTCTTTTGAAAGATTTTCAGAACTAAAGTTTTTGATAAGGCTCGGTTTGCCTGCTGAAACTTCATTACCTGAAATCTTTCCTATGATACCTTGAGCCGTTACTTCAGTTGCTGATGTGACAGGTAAAAATGTAATACCTTTACTTTTAGCGTATTGTACTAGTGAACGTGCTAAGATATGTGATGAATTTTGTTCAAGACTTGCTGCAAGCTGAATGAGTTCTTCTTCCGTGGTCCCTTCAACTGCGATGATTTGATTGACAGCTAGGTTTCCTTGTGTAATAGTACCCGTCTTATCAAAAGCTACAGATTTTGCACCAGACAACTTTTCTAGGGTTGTCCCTGTTCTAATAATAATCCCGTTCTTTGATGCTTGACTCATGCCAGCAACCAGTGCTACAGGGGCTGCTAATATTAGGGGACATGGCGAAGCTACAACAAGGACTTGAGCAAAACGCACTGGATCTTTTGAGACAAACCAAGCAAATCCACCGATTACATAAGCAATGACTGTAAAAGGAATTGAATAGCGATCAGCAAGTCTAACAAATGGTGCAGGATTTGAAGTTGACTCTTTTACCAATCTCACCAATTGTTGGTATTGACTATCTTCAGCCAGTGAAGTAACTTCAAATTGGATAGAATTTGAACCATTCATAGAACCAGATAAAATATTATCTCCAACCTTCTTTTCAATTGGTTTAGATTCACCAGTCAGTGAGGCTTCATTAAAATCAGATTCTCCACGTAAAATACGTCCATCTACTGGCACCATCTCATCAGGTCTAACGACGACTACATCACCAATTTTTAAAGCTTCAACAGGAACATCTTCCAACTCGTGTCCAATCAAGCGATGTGCAATTTTGGGACTATTATCAAGAAGACTTCGTAATTCACGACTGGCCTGTTTACTGGCATAATCTTCAAGACTTTCCCCACCTGTAAGCATGATGAGAATCATAAGACTAGCCCAATAATCACCAACAAGTAAGGTAGCAATAATAGCTGAAATAGCTAGAATATCAACACCGTACTGACCAGATTTTAAAGTCTTAATCATATCAATAAGCATTGATAAAGACATAATACCGCCGGCAATAGCCACTAGAATGTAGGCCAAATCTGGTTTATGAAGAATAAAATTAATAACCAATGCACATAGTGCAATAGTTAGAGTTGTAAGTAATTTTTTGAAGTTTGACATTCTATTAACCTCTTTCTTACTTTTATTATATTATAATAGTTCCAAAAAAACTACTATTTATAATGATTCTAAATAAAAATCAAATTATTAAGTGCAACAAATATTTTACTGAGCTAAGTCAATATATCTTATTATCATAGTGTGACTTTTATCTAACTTCATAGAATGCAGTAAGTGACTATTTATGGGCGTGAAAAAATCTCTTGAATACCGTGTTCTAAAATATTACTGGAAACTCATTCAAAAGGATAGTCGAAAATTATCGCCCAATGCTTTTTATTCAAGGACTTTCAGAGAAACTCTAATATCTAAAGAGTATTTAAAAAGATTTTTCAAACACGTACCGCAACTTAAAAATTACTACAACCTTTATCCGTTATCAGAAATACATCACTAATGCTACTCCCTTATTCTAACGTCAAACCTGAAGCTACTAACAAACTCATCAAAGATATTAAACGAAACACTTTTGGTTACAGGAACTTTGACAACTTTAAAAAACGCATTTACCTCGCTTTAAACATCAAAAAATCGAGAACATCATTTGTTCTCGCTAGAGTTTAACTTTGACACCTATTACAGTTGACAAAGAGCGATTCATATGCAGGTAACTCTCATCATAGCAAGGACGAATACAATTCATGGTTAATTAATGACATGAATTTATTAAAAGATAACGGTTTTAATCAGTTATACAGCGCCATTGAAAGTATTATAACTGTGCTATTTAACGCTTTTGCTATCATTTATTTTCATTGGCTACTACTTGCGGTTAGTATTTTAATGACTGCTTTAGTTTACTTTCTTCCTAAAATTTTTGAAAATAATATTGCACAAGAAACGGAGGCTGTTTCATCTGATTTGACTGTTGCTTTAAATCGTACAAGTGATTATTTAAGTGGTTTTGACATTTTTTTCCACAATAATCAAACTGCTTACTTTAAAAATCGCATTTTAGCAGACTTTTTCACAGTGGTAAAATCCAAGGTTAAGTTGGCAAGAAGCTCTAGTACGGCTAATTCTCTTTCATTGATGTCAAGTGTTGTGGCACAAGTAATTATTTTTATGGTTACTGGTTATCTAGTCATTAAGGGGGAAATCACTACGGGGGTTATTTTCTCAATTGCCAATCTAACCAGTTGCCTATTCAACTACACTAGGGGAGCTGCTTATAACATTGTTACCTTTAAAGCGACCTTTAAATTGCTAGAAAAATACCCTAAAAAAGTAAGTATTGAGAATCTCGATGCCATAACTAATTTTAATTAAGAATTGGTTATTCACGATTTGTGTGTCACTTTTGAAAATGGCAATAGCATCACCTATCCTAATATTACGATTAAGAAAGGAGAAAAAGTTGCTATTGTGGGAGGCTCGGGTGCTGGAAAATCAACATTAATCCGAGTATTAACAGGAGAATTGACCTGCTATGACGGTGATATTGTGATTGATAATCATCATTACAAAGATACGTTGCTAGAAAGTTTGCAAACTATTTTTGCCTTGATTCCTCAAAAACCACATATTTTTAAAGAATCTTTACTTGATAATCTGACCCTTAGTCGTTCTGTGGATAAGGACGTTTTTAAAAAGGTTTTGACTTTTGCACATGTGGATAGCTTTATTTGACCAAATTATAAAACTCTGAACATTCTTAGCTGCCTCTTTTTTATCATTCGTTTTTTATACAACAAAAATACTATTTGACTTATAATAAAAATAAGATATAATAATATCCTAACATTATTTAAAACATTGTGTCTTAATATTCGTAAAAAGGAGAAGTAATGTCTACCAACAATCGTTATGTCATCGCAAGTTGTGGTGTTATCTTGCATTTAATGCTAGGCTCTACCTACGCTTGGAGTGTTTATCGTAATCCTATTATTGCTGAGACTAGCTGGAATCAATCAGCGATTGCCTTTGCTTTTTCGCTTGCCATTTTCTGTTTGGGCATGTCGGCTGCATTTATGGGGCAAGTTGTGGAAAAATTTGGACCTCGTGTTACTGGTACCATTTCTGCTATCTTATATGCTTCTGGAAACATCCTGACAGGCTTTGCTATTGCCCAGCATAGTATCTTTCTGCTTTATCTTGGTTATGGTGTCCTTGGCGGTATCGGGCTGGGTACGGGCTATGTCACACCCGTATCAATGATTATCAAGTGGTTTCCTGATAAACGAGGGCTGGCAACTGGGCTAGCTATCATGGGATTTGGCTTTGCCTCTCTTTTAACCGGTCCAATTGCGCATTTTTTAATCACCAAATATGATGTTATCAACACCTTTTACCTGTTAGGGGGAGCTTATTTTCTGGTCATGCTTATCGTCTCACAGTTTCTCAAATTTCCATCCTACAGTGAACAGGATACTGACGACAGTCATAAGCAATTAAGTCAAGGTATTGGAGCTAAAAAAGCCTTAAAAACAGTTGAATTTTACCTGCTCTGGCTAATTCTCTTCATCAACATTTCTTGTGGGCTTGCCTTAATCTCTGTTGTCTCACCTATGGCACAAGATATAGCTGGCATGACTGCCAACCAAGCTGCCATTATCGTTGGGCTTATGGGAATTTTCAATGGCTTTGGAAGATTGCTCTGGGCTAGCTTGTCAGACTATATCGGTCGTCCGCTGACCTTCCTTATTTTATTTGTTGTTAATATACTCATGACTGTATCGCTCATATTCCTTCACGCGCCAGCATTGTTCACCATTGCCATGGCTGTGCTCATGACTTGCTACGGAGCTGGCTTCTCACTCATTCCACCATATCTTAGCGATATTTTCGGTGCTAAAGAGCTAGCAACCATGCACGGTTATATTTTAACAGCTTGGGGAATGGCTGCGCTAGCAGGTCCAATGCTGCTTGCTGTCACATACTCAGCAACCAAATCATACACAAGTACTCTTATTATCTTTATCCTACTCTATCTACTTGCACTAGCTATTACACTTTGGCTAAAATCACAAAAAGAAAATAAATATTTATCATAAAAATAACCCCCTAGCCTGTGGTGAGCAAGCTAGGGGGTTCTGTGTAATAATATTGTCTATTTTTTCAGAGTAAACACAAATTTTAAAGGGTATTCAATACATTTTAAGGAGTAAAGTGTTGAATTAATGTAAAAATTGGATTAGGATTCCTCCAAGGATGAGGACGATTGCACCGCCAAGTCGGTTTGCCATTTGGGCAAAGGCAATCATTTCCATGCGGTCCGCCGCAGAAAGCACAGCGATATTTCCTGTGCCACCCATGGAATTGTTAATCATCCCAGCACCGATAGCTGTTTCGACTGGATACATACCGAGAACCTGTCCCAAAATCCAGCTAGCAAGTCCCATTGACACAACAGATGTTAAACCGATAAGGACAAATTGCCATGTCATGGCTTGCGCTAATGAACTCAAATCAATCATTGAAAGCCCAATACCTGCCAAAACAGCGTGTGTCAAGTTAGTCATAATCACACGATTAAACATAACCACTGCTTCTTCTAATGGTTTTGGTACAATATCAAGCGCTTTGAGAACAAAGACAATGATAATCATAAAGGCATAGCTGTGCACTTTTGGAATAAAGGCATTTAAGATAACGCCGATAAGGAAAAGGGCAAAGGCAAGCATCATTCCGACACCGATTTTTGTAGGGTCAAGCGGAGCTTCAGATTTTTTCAAATCGTCTTTGTCAACAGGGATGAGCACACCGTGCCCATTGAATTTGGTGTTAGCAAATCCACGCGCCAACACAATGGCACCGATAATGGCAAAAATATTTCCTAGCGTGGTTGCTGGGGCTAATTGTGACAAGATTGATGAGGCATCTGTGTGCAATCCAGCCGCATAGATTTTGGATAATGGCACGATTCCTGCACCCATTCCTCCTGCCATTTGGGCAAATGAAATGTACATGACAGAATGTCCAAAGCCTTGACCGAGCAAAGCCCCAACAGCACCAGTGGCAAAGAAACCGATAACCATTGATAAAAGAGCGACAGGAATGAATTTAGCAGAGGCTTTCACCAAAAGTTTGCGGTTCATCCCTAGAATTGAGCCACAAATAAGCGCTGCAATATAAAAATCTAGAAAACCCCAATCACTCATGAAACTAGAAGTGGCTGAGACAACTGATCTTGGAATCAATCCTGTTGAAGCTAAGATTGCGGCTAACAGCAAGGTAAAGACTGACCTACCACCAAGGTAAGTATTCCAAAATGGTAATCGTTCACCAAGGAAGTAGAAAAGATGTCCTAAAACGACCAACATAAAAGTAATTCCAACCATATTGAGCGGTAGTTTCCCCATAGCAATAACAACAGCTAAAATGATAACCAGAGCCTTATAAAGTGGAGCGGAAACACCCGCAATTTTAACGTTCGAGAATTTTTTCATACGAATGGTTATCCTCCTTCATTAATATTTTGGATACCATTTAAGGTCACGAACAGCTTTAGCCATGTCTTTTTCTTCAGCTTGAGCCAAACCTTGTTCTTGAGCTTTTTTGGCAACAGCTTCCGCAACTTTGATAGAAACTTCAGCAACGTATTGGAATGGAGGAAGAACAGGTGCTCCTGGTTGACCTGGATCTACAAGACCACTAAGTGAGTGAGCTGCAGCACCAATCATTTCATCTGTAAGAAGTGATGCTTCAGAAGCCAACATACCAAGACCAAGACCTGGATAGATTAGAGCATTGTTTGCTTGACCGATTTGGTAATCAACGCCTTTGTAGCTTACTGTACCTGAAGGCACACCAGTAGCAACGAAGGCTTTACCGTCTGACCATTCTATAACTTGCTCAGCAGTTGCTTCTAATTTCTTAGTTGGGTTTGAAATTGGGAAGATAACTGGACGTTCAGTGTTTTCACACATTGCTTCAACAACTTCTTTAGTGAAGGCACCAGCATCAGTTGATGTACCAACCAAGATTGTTGGTTTAACTGTTTTAATAACGTTAAGAAGGCTTGTCATATCACCGCAGTCAGCGAAGTCTTCACGTTTTTTAGCAAATGGTTTTTGAGCAGGTGTCAAATCTTCCATGTCATCGAAAAGAAGACCTTGTTTGTCAATCATGAAGAAGTGTTTGTAAGCTTCTTCTGGAGTCAAACCTTCTGAAACCATTTCAGCGTGAACGCGGTCAGCAATACCAGCACCAGCAGAACCACCACCGTAGCATAGGTAAACTTGGTCAGTTAGTTTTTCACCAGTGATGTCCATAGCACCGAAGATACCACCAAGAACTACGATACCAGTACCTTGGATGTCATCGTTAAATGTTGGAATTTCTTTTTTGTATTTGTTAAGAATGTTCGCAGCATTTGAACGACCGAAATCTTCCCAGTGAAGGTACAATTTAGGGAACATGTTTTCAGCTGTTTGAACGAATTTGTCGATAAATTCGTAGTATTGGTCACCTGTAACACGTTCGTGGCGGTTACCAAGATACATTGGATTATCCAAAAGTTCTTTACGGTTTGTACCAGCATCGATAACAAGTGGCATAACTGATGCAGGATCAATACCAGCTGCAGCTGTGTAAATCATCAATTTACCAACAGAGATATCCACACCTTGTACACCCCAGTCACCGATACCAAGGATACCTTCAGCATCTGTTACAACGATCAAACGGATATCGCGGTCGCCAGCAGCATTACGCAATGTTTCTTCGATGTTTTCTGGGTGGTTGATATCAAGGTATGCAGCGTATTGTGGGTCAACGTACAATTCACTGTATTCTTCGATTGTTTCAGCGATAACTGGATCGTATACAATTGGGTTGAATTCAACGATGTGTTGGTTGAATAGGTAGTAGAAAAGTGTACGGTTAGTGTTGAAGATCTCCATCAAGAGATGACGTTTTTCAAGATTTGATGGCTTACGCAAGAAATTTTGGTAAGCTTGTTCAGCTTGTTCTTCAATTGTTTGAACGTAAGGCGGTAAAATACCAAGCAAGCCAAGTTCTTTACGTTCTTCCATAGTAAAGGCAGTCCCTTTATTTAAAAACGGGTTATTTAGAATTTCATGTCCACGCATGATTTTTCCTCCTGATAGTATATTAAATATGTAGAAAGATCTTATGCGGGTCATTATAAACTTCCAAACTTCTTATAGTCAAACCCATCAGTTTTAATAAATAATATTTATAAGTAGAATCCCAAAGAATATGATAAAATAAGTCAAGGAGGTAGGCATGAACTTACGTGATTTAGAGTATTTTTACCAGTTAGCCAAATCAAAATCCTATACTGGAACAGCGCAGCATTTCAAGGTCAGCCAACCGACAATTTCTTACGCTATCAAACGTTTAGAAAAAGAGTTGGACTGTGACTTAGTCATTAAAGATCCTTCGCACCGTACTGCCGAATTAACCTTACAAGGTGATATTTTCCAAAGTCACGTGGAGGATGTCTTACTACAAATCAAAACAGCAGTTAATGAGGTTCACCAATCACTCAATCCTATGACGACCGTTGGTTTCCCGCCCATTATCTGTAATTATATTTTGACTGAATTGCTGGAACAAAATGAAAACTTGGAACCTTTTTCACAGGTAAAAGCCATTCGTGGCGGTTCAAATAGCCTCATGATGAAATTGCTCGATGGACAAATTGATTTTAGTCTGCTTGGCTCACTAGCTCCCTTAAAAAATGACCAATTGGTCATCCGACAACTCTTCAAAAAAGATTTTTACGTTGTCCTTTCTAAAAATCATCCACTAGCTAAACAAAAAGAATTATCATTCCAAGATATTCTCTTTGAAAAATTCATTCTGCTAGATGAACACAACATCCACTTAACAGCTTTCAACCAGTTAAATCATCGCTATCACGACCAAGCATCCGTCTTATTCAAAATCGATGATGTGTCAGTAATCAAGCAAATGGTTGCTGAAAACATGGGAATTTCACTTTTATCTGATATTGCTCTTGCTAGTGATTCTGATCAACTGATCAAAATCCCATTATCAAAAGAGGATAGCATCACATTTTACGTCAGCTATGCCCATTCAAAACATGCTGTTTTATCAGATGAAACTGAAAAACTGATTGATTTGATTGAAAAAGTGTCATAGCAAATAAAACAAAAAACTCAACCCTATCGGGTTGAGTTTTTCCATGTTGAATTTTTAATAGAATGAATCAGGCTCTTTGGTGTAATTTGCCCATTTTTTACTTAGAAATTGTTTGTTGATTTGGTAGTTTGGTTTACTTTGCTTTTCAGTCAAGAACGGGTTAACAGCCTTATCCATAGCTACCCAGCCATTCCAGCCCATGTGGATAGTATCTTCCATGAAGTAAGCCTTATCACCATCTCTTGAGAAATCAGCAATATTTTTAAATCCTTGACTTTGCAACTGGTATTTGATTTTTTCAACTGCTTTTTGGTACATGTCTTCGTTAAGCCCTGTATAATCTGACCATTTGCTATTAACAGGTGGGATAACAAAAAGAACATTGGTATCATTTTGAGCAAATTGGTTCAATACCAATTGTAGATCGTTGTACTCCGGTGATTTTAAGTAGTTAAATTTACGTTGAGAATTTTTTAAATCTTTCAATATCGGTTTGATACGAATATCATAAAAACCGTTGTCGATTCCAAAGGTATTACCACTACTTGCTTTTTTACCATCAGCTGTTGCTAGTTTTCCTAGTTTCTGATATGAAAAAGCATTTGGGAGTTTTTTAGCTTGAGTAACTACTTTGCTATCGTAATGATCAATCACAGAAACGCGACTGAAGAAAGCATCTTCTTTTTGATAAACAACACTTTGAGTTCTGAGTTTTCTCTTATCAGCTGCTGATAATTTTTTGCCTTCAGCTACTTTTTCCATCATGTCTTTGAATGAAGACTCTGGATAAAGTTTCAAGAAACGTTTAGCAGCATAACGATCATAAGCTGTTCCTGTTTGGCTTTGCAAGAAATCAATGGCTTGTCCACTGCTAAAATAAGATTGAAACGCGTCAGCATTGGCACCCTTAGCCGTAAACCACTGAGGAGAAATGAAATAAACGGCTTGTTTATTTTTCAACTCATTATTGATTTGTTGGATGCCATAAAAGTGTGTCAATGAGGCAGATCCTCTTTGGCCAAGCAAATATGGTGTATAAGAACGATTGTAAGTTTCTGCAATGACAGAAGGGTGCATTTTATCAAAGCGCAGCCACTCACTTGAACCAAAAAAAGGAACGAAACGATGATTTGGATCCGTTAAAGCACGAACCTTTTTATATTTGCTTTTAAAACCTGTTTTACTTAAGGAAACAGCGTCTTTCTTTTCTACTTTTAGGGAGTGCGATTTATTCGAAAGCGAGACACTACCCAGACTAATGACAACTAGCAAAAAGGCACAAATAACTGGTCCTAGAATTTGCCAAAGGCGTTTAAGCATTGCGAAGTTCCTCAATTCCAGCAATGATTTTATTAGCGGTATTCCAATCATCACGTCCAAATTCTGAAATTGGAATATCAATATCAAAATGACTTTCCAATTCAACAATCAATTCGACAGTTCCCATACTATCAAGGACGCCTGCGTCAAACAAATCTTCATCCATCATGTCTGAAACGTCTTCCATAAAAAGATCATCAATAATTGCTAATACATCTGATTTAATATCCATTTGCTAAACTCCTGTTGAAGCCGTTGCTAAAATAGCTGTTGAAAATAAAGCGACTGCTTTAATCTTTTTCATTGGTTTCCTCCTTTATTCATTTCGTTGGCGATGATAGCCAACTCCTGTTAACACAAGAAGATTATCTCCGTTTCGATTAATTCTCTCAGCAATGATAAAGTGTTTTCGCTTGACGGTTAGAATTGCTGAGTAGATCTCGTGAAAACGGAGAATCTCTTCACTAACAACTTGCCAATTGCCATTAACCATTCGTTTTTCTTGCACTACTGCAAACTTTGGTCTGACAATGGCTTGCCTTCCGTCAACAAGGTAAAGAATAGCTTCACCTTGTTGTCCAAGAAGACGTAAGTCTGATAGAGTCATTTCTGGTCTATCAAATACTTTTTGTAAGTTTGGTATAGCAAACTCCTTTCTGCTGCTTATGTAGAAATAAATTCTATCCGCAAATTTAAACGCATGAGTAATACTCACAACTCCTAAACAGGAGTTAAGCCAGGACGTGCCTTCCCTTTTAAAAGGCTGTTACACCGTCTTCCTTATTCATTGTTATTCCATAGGCTTGCTGATCAGATCGGTGTTGGTGTTTAATTGTCAAAGGGCACAAGCAGTTTTAAGACCTGCTTAGGTCAAGACTGACATTTTGAGTTCTCCTTGTAGTATCACTGTTTATCCTTTGACGGTAATATAGTCATCTCATCATCAGCCATAAGTGGGGCATTGTGAATTTCAATTGTTAGTAAGGTAATGCCCGCAAGAACAATAAAGCTAATAATAACAAACACAATGCTAAACATAGTTTCCTCCTTGCAAACGCAGTTCATGATAAGCCTTTGCATTTCGATGTGCAATTTCTTTTTGCTCATACAGTCGTTCTTGTTTTAAGTTTTCTAGTGATTTCAGCAAATAGGCTAATGGTGATGCACTATCCTTTGGAATACGTTCAATCATGTTTAATACTTCAGCACTTGTTACATAGCCACTTGCTAAATATTGTCCGATTTTCATTTTCTGGTTATGAGTCATTGTTAGGACATCTGGGAAACCAAACATCTGGTCATTGTATTTATCAGCAATTATTTGCAAGAGAGAATAATACTTTGGTTCAACGAATGGAGTTGATTGATTTTGTGATAATGACTGATTAGTTTCAGTTGACTGTGAAAATTCATTAGAATTTTTCTCAGTCTTTCTAGAACTAATATGATCACTATAATTAGTCTCGTTATATTCAGTCTCATTAGGGGCTGAATTTGACACCACCCCCGTATTATTTTGACACCCCCCTGGTCTAAATTTGACACCCCGGGTAATTCATCATCGTTAGCGTCAAAATCATCAACAATCAAGTTTCCAAGATAAATACGATTAGCAAGGTTTCCTTTACTACTAGTTGACTGTTGAACTTCCTTAATTAAATCGTATTCAGCTAATTGTTTTTTTATCCTTAACAAAGTTGACTTTGATACTTTAAGAATTTTCATCAAACTTGTATTTGAATAAACTAGATAAATTCGTCCCTCTTCATCAACCCAATTATTTCTTAGGGAAAGGCTTAGTCTATCTTTTAAGATTGAATAAGATACTTTTGAATCTAATCGCATATCTTCATAACGAGGACTTTCAAATAAAAGTTTTGGAAGTTTAAAATATCGTTCAGACGTTTCATACTGTTCTACAGTTATTGCATTAAAAACCATAAATCTATACCATTTTAAAATAAAGCTGACCATTTGGTTTTATTTCAATAAGACCAAATTTTTCTAATTCAGCAAGTTGACTTTGACTTTCTTTACGTGAAATTTTTAACTCAAACATCAAAAATTCAATGAGTATTTCACGCGAATGTAGTTCATTAGAAGTCATGTTTGTATCCTTTCTTTTTAGTACAGAAAAAGAGAACAATTTTCATTGCTCTCTTGACTTATAGATTTATTTTATTAATTCTCAAAACTCTAGACACTTACCGCTCTTTTTTAACAAATCAAATCCCCAATGCAGCTTTTCAAGGCGTTTGAAGAGGTCTGAAATTAAATAACTCACCTCAATGAGAAGTGTTGACTAAATATTTATTCACCACTGTCAGTAGCATATGTCTTTAGGATAGCATAGTTATCAGTTAAAGAATAAAATAAACCACCTTCCTCATCAGTAATGACTTTAGTATTTCCATCAATACCCCAGTCGTTAAACATTTCATCAATGTCACCTCACAATCCCAAGTTTTCCAACTCTGACAAATAACGCCGACTAACATCTGCTTTGATTTTTCCTGTCAATATCGCTAACATATTGCCTGAAAAGCTATTCTCAAGTGCTTTCAAATGATTGATATTAATCAAAGCATGCTTAGAAACCTGTACAAAATCTGGATTTGCTAAGCGATTGCGAAATTTATACAATCGGTCGTTAGTCAGCAATCGTCCCTGCGTCGTTTCCAAAATAAGGGTAGAGCCATCAACATCAACGAGAATCAAATCTGCCACATGCAACATTTCAATACAATCTACCGTTTTTATCGGCAAAACTGCCGGATCTGTTTGCTCAAATTGGGCAAGATAATCCAGAACTTTTTGTACGGAATTGTCAAACTGACAGCTTTTAACTAAGACTTCAATAACATCTTTTGGTAACTGCTTATTTTCCTCGAATTGATAGTGCACAACTCTCCCCCCTCATTTTCTACTTATCCACTAATCACTGGACGTTTTTCTTTGACGATTAACATCATTGCTAGAACGCTAAGGTTAATAACCAGCACACCACTGATGATTAGCAATTCTTGATTGACCGTCGTTAATTCTTTTAATTTTAACCCAATGCCTAAGTACGCTTTTTCTGATTTTCCAAGATAGTCTTGGTTAATCAATACCTGACGATAAGCCGCAGCGACGTAGGCTGCTGGCGTTATTTTAACCACAATTTGTGCAATATTCGGTAGTACTCCAAGTGGCATATAAACGCCCACGAGAAACCCTGAAACTGTCCCAACAATAGTTGATAAAGCCTCACTAGATTCTATCGATTTGACAAATTGTAAAATCAACAAAGCAAGACTTGCTCCGAGTAATGACCCTAAAACCATTATACCAAGTATTTGTGGTAAATGTGAGGCAGAAAGGCTAATCTTATCTTGCCAATGAAAATAGAGTTTCATCACGATAAACATAAATGCTTGCATGGTAAAACCAATGATACTCGCTGACATTAAATAACCCAGATAGACTTTAAAACGTGACATATCAGTCAATAAAAAATCTTCTAGCTTGTGATTTTCTCGGTCATGAACTAAGCGAACAATTCCTGTCCAAGTTGTCGTAATGCTCGTTATCGCCAAGGTACCACCAATCACCCAATTATCTAAAACTTCTTCCAAATGTGAGGTTCCAGACCAAGAATCCTGCATATTTTTTTGCAAGAAAATAATGTATAAACCAAAAGCAATCAAAGCTCCCAACATCGAGAAAAAACACTCATTTTATTGGAAAAATAAAGTTTCAAATTTCGTTTTGTCATCGCAACCATTTACGCCATATCCCTTCCCGTAATGCTTAAAAAGACATCGTTAATATTAGCCTTTTTGTAATCAAAATCCTCAATCACGGCTCGCTTGTCCGACAAAATCGTTAGAGCTTCTGATACACTGTTAACCTCAATTTTCAAACAATCATCCGCTTGTAGATAATAATCGGTATCCTGAAAAGCTTTCACTTGTTGTGTTTTGATTAATAAATGGGGCTGTGTATAAGTTTCTTTCAATTCCTTGGCTGACCCTTTTGCCAAAACCTTGCCATGGTCAATGATATAAGCCATATCCGCATTTTCAGCTTCTTCAAGGTAATGCGTTGTCAAAAAGATTGTTAATTTTTCTTCCGCTTGCAACTGGCGTAATAATTGCCAAATAGCTTCTCGTGTCTGTATATCAAGCCCGGTTGTCGGCTCATCCAAGAAAAGCAAATTAGGCTTATTTAAAAGTGCACGAACAATATCAACGCGACGTCGTTGCCCACCTGACAAAGTACCATATGTCTGATTAAGAAAAGCATCGATCCTCGTCAAACGAATCAGTTTATCCATCCAATCCTTATCACGGTTACGGTAAAGCGCCAAACGACTTCTCAAATTATCCAAAACAGTTAATTCCGCATCCAAGACACTCTCTTGAAAGACCATTCCGATTTTTAAATCTGGCGCTAATTCAATTTCACCAGAGGTCGGTGCCAAAAGACCCGTCAACATCCGCATTGTCGTAGATTTACCAGCACCATTTGTGCCAATATAGGCTATTAACATTCCCTCTTCAACTTCCAAATCCAAATGATCAATCACCAATTGGTCTCCAAATGTTTTCGTAAGCTTCTTCGTTCTAATCAACATAACCTTCCCCCCTTTTACAGCTATTATAGCAAAAAAGTCCCAACAAAATAGCCATCTTACGGTAAGCGGTGAAAAATAGCAACTAACCGACAAAAAAAAGAGCCTTAACGGCTCTGTAAATTTATTAAACAGCTGTCACAACCACGTAGCGATCTGGGTCATTACCTTCTGAATAACTATCCACGCCTTCAATGCTGGTGATAGTTTTGTGGACGATTTTTCGCTCACTATTGCTCATGGGATCCATGACATAATCTTTACCTGTTTCAAGCACGCGATTAGCTGCTTTTCGGGTAAATTCAATCAAGGTTTCCGTGCGGTGTTCCATGTAATCATGCACATTTAAAATCACTGAAAAATTCTTTGAATAACGGTCATGCAAGAAGTTTTGTGACAACAATTGCAATGATTTCAAGACTTTACCGTGATAGCCAATTACACGTCCTGCCTCTGGTGTTTCAATTTGCAAATTGATTTGGCGGCGGTTGTGGCTGGTTTCAAGCGTTGCTTCGATATCCATTTCATAAATGATTTTTTCGACATAGGCAGCTACTTCTTCAGCCGCTTTTTCGATATCATTGCTCAATTCAGCACGGTTGTCAGTCGATGAAACAGGCTCTTCTTTTGGTGTTTCTGGAGTTGGTTCAGAAACAGTAATTTCGGGGCTTGCTGAAACTTCTTGGGTGTCAGCTGTATTTTCTGGAGTATCAGCCTTTTCCAAGGCCTCTAAAACCGCTGTATGACCAGCTTCTTCAAGAATTCTTTGGGTCGATTTTTTGTGTTTGACGATGTTTTCCTTAACTTCATCATCAATCTTTTCGCCACGTTCTTCCATTTGCTTGATGATTCCTGAAATTTTGCGCAATTCCAGTGTGTCCTCAAGTTGAGAAGAAACGGGGGTGTTTTGTTGATTGATGGTATCAGGAACGCCTCTGACAGCCTTTTGGTCTGCCCTATGAGCCGTTACTTCATTAATGCCTTCAATATCAACTTGAGCTGGTTTTTTACCAAATCCTAAAAAACCATGTTTTTCACGAGAAACGACTTTAATATGAGCTTTCAAGCGGGTTAGTTGCATCTCGTTTAGCCCTTTTTCGATTGCTTCTTCAACAGTTCGACCTGTGAATAATACCATACTTTCCTCTCCTACCTTTTTCTTCTTTGAGCTTTCTTTTTAGCTCGGCGAATTCTAGCAGCACGTTCTCTTTCTGCTTGCTCTTCTTCCAAACGTTTTGCAATAATTTTAAATGGGTTATTTAACAAAAGGATTTGGAAAACTTGGAAAGCATAGGATACAGACCAGTAAAGCACAACCCCTGAAGCCAATCGGAAACTCATAAAGAAAATCAAGACAGGCATGACATAAGTCATCACAGTCATGGCCATGTTTTGCTCACGCGCAGCCTTATTGGTCAACCAAGATGACAAGAAAGTAAACAAAGCAGCTGCCAACGGCAAGATGAAGTAAGGGTCTGGTTGTGACAATTCAATCCACAAGAAAGTCCCTGTCTTCAAGAAAGAAACGCGAGTCAAAGCTTGATACAAGGCCATCAAAATCGGCAATTGTACCAACAAAGGAATCATGGTTGCATAAGGATTGACACCGTATTTTCTGTAAAGAGCTTGGCTTTCCTCAGCCAATTTCATACGGCTATCTGTGTCACGACCTGGGTAACGCTTTTGCAATTCTCTCAACTCTGGTTGCAAGTCTTGCATTTTTTGACCAGATTTGATTTGAATATTGTAAAGCGGCATCATGAGGGTTCGGATAACAATGGTGAAGAGCACAATCCCAACACCGATACGACCGTTAATGGATAGCCACTGAATGGCTTTGGCAAAGAAATAAACAATCTGGTCCCATCCATTTGTTGATGAGGCTGTCACTTCTCCAGTACCACAAGCCGTTAGAAGTAATAAACTAAGACCGCTAAGTCCTAATAATTTAAAGTTTCTTTTCACTAGTTAGACCTTCCTGATATAGATTAGCAATTTTTAAAACATGGAGTAAATTCTTTTTCACTTCATGGTAGTCTAGCTCCTCGACACCTTTACGCGCAATAATCACAAAGTCGTAAGGCTGCAAATGAGGTGAGAATTCCAAAAGGACGTGTCGAATTTTTCGCTTGATACTGTTTCGTGTCACAGCATTTCCAAGTTTTTTGCTTACAGAAAGCCCTGCCCGATAGTGGCTTTGATTTTTTTTGAAATAATAAACGACAAATTTTCGGTTGGCAACACTAGTGCCTTGACTGAAAATAGTCTGAAAATCTTTGTCACTTTTAACACGATAGGTTTTCTTCAACGTACGACTCCATTCTAAATTATGTCTATTATACCATAAAAATTCAAAAAGCCCCAACCTCTAATGGTTGTGGGCTCAATATCTTCTGTTAGACGTTTATTTCACCTAATCTTTCTGCTGAGCTAAGCATTGTTTGGCTTGGTCAATTTGCCACTGTACTTGGTCAAAGCCTGTACCACCAAGCGAATGACGGCGTTTGACAGCCGTGTGAGAAGCCAACGTATCGTAAATATCCGCCTCAATCAAGTCAGAAATAGTTTGGTAACGCTCCAGCGGCACATCTTGCAAATAACAACCTGCCTTGGTGCATTCCAAGACTAACTTGCCGACGATTTCGTGGGCTTGACGGAACGGTAGACCCTTGCTAGCTAGATAATCGGCTAACTCTGTTGCATTTGAAAAATCTTTCTCTGTTGACTCAGCCATGTGCTCTTTATTAACCGTCATGGTTTTGAGCATTCCTGCCAAAATATCAATGGCCACCGTAATGGTTTCCACCGTATCAAACATACCCTCCTTGTCCTCTTGCAAGTCTTTATTGTAAGCCAGCGGCAAAGATTTCATCACGGTCAATAACCCAATCAAATTGCCATAAACACGCCCTGATTTTCCACGAATCAACTCGGCCATATCAGGGTTTTTCTTTTGCGGCATAATAGATGACCCTGTTGAAAACGTATCTGATAGGATGATAAACTGAAATTCATTTGAACACCAGTTGATGATTTCTTCACACATACGGCTCATGTGCATCATCAACATCGAACTATTGGCCAAAAATTCCAAGATAAAATCACGGTCAGATACAGCGTCCAAGGAATTGCTATAAGGTTTGGCAAATCCCATCAAATCCGCTGTCATGTTACGGTCAATAGGGAAAGTCGTTCCCGCCAAGGCTGCCGCACCAAGAGGAGAGAGGTCTGTATGTTTCACGTTAAACACAAAACGTTCGCTGTCACGCGTGAACATATTATAATAAGCCATCAAGTGATGCCCAAATGAAATAGGCTGAGCGTGTTGCAGGTGGGTATAACCTGGCATGATGGTGTAAACGTGCTCTTGTGCCAAATCCACCAAGGTTTCCCGCAAATGAGCCAACTTACCAATCACCTCATCCAATTTTGCCTTCAAATACAGGTGCATATCCGTTGCCACTTGGTCATTACGCGAACGTGCCGTGTGCAATTTACCCGCCACAGGACCAATTTTAGCAGTCAAAAGGCTTTCCATATTCATGTGGATATCCTCATTTGACACGTCAAAAGTTATCTGGCCTGCCTTGTATTCTGCTAAAAGTTCTTCCAAACCTGCCTTGATTTGATCAGCCTCGTCTTTAGTGATAATACCTGTTTCACCCAGCATAGTCACATGGGCAATTGACCCTTTCAAATCAAATTCTGCCATTTTTTGGTCAAAAGAAATGGATGCTCCAAATTCCTCAACCCATTTTTCAAGACCAGCCTCAAAACGCCCGCCCCATAATTTATGATTGTCATTCTTATTCATAATCGTTTCCTTTTCCTAAAAGCAATCACGATTTCGTGTTGGTATTGTTATTAAAAAAGCTAGATTGCTCTAGCTATTTCACCTCACGGGGTGCTGGGCTTAAAGGCATCTCGCTGGATGGCCTTATTTAAGTTCGATGCCACTCTCTGTTGGCACTTGCGAATGAAAGTTATAAGAAAAGAGGTTCAGATAGGGCTCCCTGTCCCTTTTTATCTGAAGCTTGATGGATAAGCTTGTTGTCTCCTAAGCCTAAACAGTATCCCACCAATTTTCTTGTCTTATTGGTTGTTGACTTGTGAATTGACTTGGGTGGGTAGTCCCCAAAGTTTGATGAAACCTACGGCTGCGTCTTGGTCAAAGCTATCGGCTGATGTATAAGTTGCCAAGTTTTCATCGTAAAGTGAATTTGGTGATTGACGTGCCACCACTTGGGCGTGGCCTTTGTATAATTTCACTTTCGCAATACCATTTACCACTTTTTGCGTTTCTTTGATGTAGGCAATAATGGCTTGGGTTGCTGGGCTAAACCAAAGGGCATTGTAAATCAAATTTGACAATTCATTTTCAAGAATGGGTTTGAAATGTGATACTTCACGCACCAAGGTCAAATCTTCGATTTCTTTGTGGGCAGTCAAAAGTGTGATAGCTCCAGGACATTCGTAGATTTCACGCGATTTGATACCAACCAAACGGTTTTCCACGTGGTCAATACGTCCAACACCGTGTTTTCCAGCAATCGTGTTCAATGCTTGGATAAGGTCTGTCAATTTCATGGCTTCGCCGTTTAGGGCAACGGGTTTTCCTGCTTTAAATTCAATATCCACAAATTCTGGTGTGTCAGGTGCTTCTTCTGGTGACGTTGTAATGCCAAAGGCGTCTTCTGGAGCTTGATTCCAAGGATTTTCAAGAACACCGCATTCATTGGCACGACCCCAAAGGTTTTGGTCAACAGAATAAGGATTGTCAAGGTCAGCTGGAACTGGAACGCCGTTTGCTTTAGCGTACTCAATTTCTTCCTCACGTGACCATTTCCACTCACGCACTGGCGCAATCACTTTTAGACTTGGGTCCAGCGCAGCAATGGCCACTTCAAAACGCACTTGGTCATTTCCCTTACCTGTACAACCGTGGGCAATAGTTGTTGCGCCCGTTTCGTGGGCGATTTCCACCAATTTTTTAGAAATAACTGGACGGCTAAGGGCTGATACCAAAGGGTATTTTTGCTCGTAGTAAGCATGAGCTTGCAAGGCTGGTAGAACATACTCCTCAGCAAACTCATCCTTAACATCAAGGACATAAGACTCAATCGCTCCGACCTTAAGTGCCTTATCATGAATAAAGTCAAGGTCTTTGCCCTCACCAACATCCATACAAACCGCAATCACATCATAATCTTTTTTAAGCCAAGTAATCGCAACTGATGTATCCAAACCGCCTGAGTAGGCTAAAATCACTTTTTCTTTTTCCATAGAACTTCTCTCTTTTCTTATAGTTTTCGTCTTTATTAATTTTATGTGCATAATTATACACAGGTAAAATCATATTGTCAATAGAAATTTGAATATTTTTTCAAAAAATATCCCGTTTTTTATCTTTTATAAGTGTTATACGGTATATATACAAAAATCATCTTCTTTTATACAAGAAATACAGAGCAAGTATTCTGGCATAAAAAATAACCTACCACAAATTGTGATAGGTTAGGTCATTTAATGACTCTGCAATCTTAAATCCTCAATTTTTTGGGCTATTTTCTGATAGCCTGTCATCTGTTTAAAAGCATCCCATTCAATCCACTCAAATGAACTAGACTCTTTCTCATCTATGATAACCTGAGTATCCTTGCTCGATAAAAATAGGTATTGGCAATCATAGTGGTAATGACTTTTTTCATTTTTTAATGTATTTTCTGGAATTTTATGAATAGAGATGTGGAATGGAACAAGCGGATTGAGCGGATTTACACATTTATAGACTAAGTTTTCCGCATCAATCTGAGTTTCTTCAACCAACTCTCTTTTGGCAGCCATTAGAGGATTTTGGTCAGAAGGTTCAATGTGACCTCCTGGTTGCAGGTATCTCTTTAGAATATTATGGTGAAGCATCAAAACCCTGTTATCTTGCTCTGATACGACAAATATAGAAGCTGTAAAATGCCCTCTAAAGTTCTTTCTATTCGTCAATTCACTATCTGTTTCAGTAGCTACCTGACTTAAAAGATTGTCACAAGCAGACTGCTCATCAGGGTTATTCAAAAGGTATTCTGCCAATAACTCCTGATATTGCCCCATCCCCAATCTCCTTCCCATTTTGCCTCGTCACTCATTATGACAGGCTTTTAAGCATGTTATCGATGTGTTCGATTGATTTTTCACGACCAAGAAGGTAGATGGTATCTGGAAGTTCTGGACCGTGCATTTCACCTGAAACGGCGATACGGATTGGCATGAAGAGGTTTTTACCTTTGATGCCTGTTTCTTTTTGAACAGCTTTGATTTGTGGGAAGATGTTTTCAGATTTGAAATCTTCATCACTCATCGCTTCTAATTTTGCTTTGAAGGCTTCAAGAACGGTTGGTACAGTTTCACCAGCCATGAATTCTTTTTCAGCATCAGTTAATTCTGGGAAATCTTCAAAGAACAAGTCTGTCAATGGAACGATTTCGTCCACAGATTTCATTTGTGGTTTGTAAAGTTCCACTAATTTTTCAGCCTTGTCTGTCAAACGACCAGCTTTTTCCAAGAATGGTTTTGCCATCGCAAAAATGGTATCAAAATCAGCATTCTTGATGTATTCGTTGCTCATCCAATCCATTTTCTTTTGGTCAAAGGCAGCTGGAGATTTGCTCAAACGATGTTCGTCAAAGAGTTTAATCAATTCTTCACGTGAGAAGATTTCATCCTCACCACCTGGGTTCCAACCAAGAAGAGCAATAAAGTTAAAGACAGCTTCTGGCATATAGCCTTTTTTGCGGTAATCTTCGATAAATTGAAGCGTGTTGGTGTCACGTTTTGATAGTTTTTTACCTGTTTCAGAGTTGATAATCAAAGTCATGTGACCAAACTCAGGTGCTTCCCAACCAAGGGCTTCATAAACCATCAATTGTTTTGGTGTATTGGCAATGTGGTCATCTCCACGGATAACATGTGAAATCTCCATTAAGTGGTCGTCAATGACAACGGCAAAGTTGTAAGTTGGATAACCATCTTTTTTCTGGATAACCCAGTCACCACCGATGTTGCCACCTTCAAATTCAATCTCGCCTTTAACGATATCATTCCATTTGTAGATACCTGATTCGTTGACAGCCAAGCGAACCGTTGGAACGATGCCTTTTGCTTCACGTTCAGCAATGTAGGCTGCTTTTTCATCCTCAGACATACCAAGAAATTCGTTAATGTAGCGTGGTGTTTCACCAGCAACTTCTTGGCGTTCACGTTCAGCAGCTAATTCTTCTTCTGTAACGTATGATTTATAAGCTTTACCTTCTGCCAACAATTGGTCGATGTATTTTTGGTAAATATCCAAACGTTCTGATTGGCGGTATTTGTCATGAGTTTCTGGGCTTTCGTCCCAATCCATTCCCAACCATTTGAGGTTTTCCAATTGTGAACGTTCACCGTCTTCGACATGGCGTTTACGGTCAGTATCTTCGATACGGATAATAAAGTCACCACCATGGTGACGAGCGTAAAGGTAATTAAAGAGCGCAGTTCGCGCATTTCCGATGTGTAAAAGTCCCGTTGGACTTGGTGCGTAACGCACACGAATCTTCTTAGGCATTGTCATCTCCTATTACATTTCAATCATTCCTATTATAGCACAATCTTGAGTCTTGGAACAAAAAATTCAGCTGAAATCAGCTGAATTCCTTCCTATATCCAAGATTTAGAACAATTGAACTTTAACTTGATGCTGAACTAGCTGCACTTGACTCTTTTTCCTTGATATAATCAATAGCAATAACCAAAGAAATGACAAGGTCAGACAAAGAATCATCAGCAATTTCCACTCGATAAGTTGAAGGAAATTTAAACCATTCTTGATGAATCTTAGCCACCTCACGTCCTTGGTTAAGAAGGCTAAATGTCATATTCCAAATATCCCCAGCTACTTCTAAACCAAAATCAGAAATATCATACTTAGCTTTCAACAGTGAAAAACGTTTTTGAATCGTGATTTCCTTACCATCCGCAAAAGTCACCATAAATTTCTGGAAAGGAAAACTAAACTGCTGCTTAATATGACTGACAGTCTTTCTTTGTCCATCAAAAATAGTAAATTCCTTAAATAGTTTCAGAAAAGAACCTTGAACCTGATAAGCCAAACGACTATCCTCATCAAAGATGTCAAACTTGCCAGCTAGCGACCAGAATTTTTGGCTGATTTCAAATTTTCGCATAAACTTCTCCCAATTTACTCAAAACCCTAAAGGCATTTTTATGGCAAATCATTGCCCGCAGCCAAGTAGATTTCATACCATTCTTTTCGCGTTAACTGGATTTCTGCCGCCTTAGCTGCTTCAGCAACACGAGCTTTTTTGGTTGTTCCAATCACAGCTTGCATTTTTGCTGGATATCGCAACACCCAAGCAATAGCAACCGCTGACGGGCTGACATGATATTTTTCAGCCAAACGGTTTAAAACGTGATTTAACTCAGGGTATTTCTCAGAACCCAAGAAAACACCGCCAAAATAATCAAACTGAAGTACTGACCAAGCTTGAATCACCACATCATGCAAGCGACAATATTCAAAAATACTGCTGTCGCGAACAATCCCAGCCTCTTGTTTCATATTGACATGAAAACCAGCGTCAAAACTAGGGGTAAAGGCTGCACTCAGTTGCAATTGATTAGCCACCAAAGGTTGGTTAACATCTTTTTGAATCAATGCCATCATCATCGGATTTTGATTTGAGACACCAAAATCGATAACTTTTCCCTGTGACTTCAACAAATCAAAAGCTTCCGCAATTTCTGCAGGCTCCATAAGCGCATCTGGACGATGAAGTAACAAAGAATCAATGTAATCAACATTAAGACGCTCTAAAATGCCATCCACAGCTTCTAAAATATGCTCTTTTGAAAAATCAAAATAAGTAAATTCTTCCATGCGGATACCACATTTTGATTGAATCCACATCTTCTCACGCAAGTCAGGACGACGTTTCAACACCTCTCCTAAAATCTGTTCGCATTTTCCATGACCATAACAATCAGCAATATCAAAGGCATTAATTCCAACCTCCAGAGCAGACTCAATCAAGTCTTCAACTTGATCAACCGTCATTTCTGAAATGCGCATTAATCCCAAAACAACTTCTGAAACTTCCTTTTGGCGCTCGCCAAATTTGATATATCTCATTTTCTCTCCTTTTTCAAAATCAAACACCTAGAGTGTTACTTCACTGATGCGACCAGTATTCACATCATAAACAGCACCAGAAATCACAATATCATCAGGAATCAACGGCGACTCGCGCAGCTTTCTAACATCCTCACGGACACTTTCTTCAACATCAGAAAATGGCAGAAAATCTTTTCCATGAACTGACACACCTAAATCACGCTCTAACTGCGCTGCAAAAGCTTCATTTGTAAAACTTTGTGCCCCACAATCTGTGTGATGAAGAACTACAATTTCACGTGTCCCCAATTGTTGCTGAGAAATCACCAAAGAACGAATCACATCATCCGTCACGCGCCCACCTGCATTTCGCAAAATATGAGCATCACCAAGCGCCAAACCAAGTGCTTGAGCCACGTGCAAACGCGAATCCATACAGGTCACAATCGCAACCTGGGTTTTCGGTTTTTGTGGCAAATGCTCCGTTCCATGCAAATCCGCATAGGCTTGATTGGTTTTCAAAAAATTATCAAAATAAGACATCCAAATTCCTCCTTGGTCTGATGACGTCTAAAGTTTTTCTCATCTTATCATTTTTCGCCCCTCTTGTCGCCTAAAACGCTTTACATAAACGAAAAATCCAAGACGATTACCTTGGCTTTTCAAACTATGCAAAGACTTTTTTGAGCACATCACCGACCGTTGTCACGCCGATGACTTGGATAGTGTCTGGAATGTCAATTCCTGAAAGGGAATTTTTAGGAGCGTAAACCTTGGTAAATCCGAGTTTTGCGGCTTCATTGATCCGTTGCTCGATGCGTGTGACACGGCGAATTTCACCCGTCAAGCCAATCTCACCGATAAAGGCTTCTTGAGGATTGGTTGGTTGTTCCTTGTAACTTGAGGCAATCGCAACCGCGACCGCCAAATCAATAGCAGGCTCGTCCAACTTGACGCCACCAGCTGATTTAAGATAGGCATCTTGATTTTGCAAAAGCAGACCACAGCGTTTTTCCAGCACCGCCATAATCAAGCTCACACGGTTAAAATCAAGCCCTGTTGTCGTGCGTTTGGCATTGCCAAAAACAGTCGGTGTAACCAAGGCTTGCACTTCCGCCAAAATGGGACGGCTGCCTTCCATGGTGACCACGATAGCCGAACCAGTCGCTCCGTCCAAGCGTTCCTCGAGGAAAACTTGGCTTGGATTGAGTACCTCAACCAGACCGCCTGACTGCATTTCAAAAATGCCGATTTCATTGGTGGAACCAAAACGGTTTTTCACAGCCCGCAAAATACGGAAAGTATGGTGACGTTCCCCTTCAAAATACAAAACCGTATCCACCATATGCTCCAACATACGAGGACCGGCCAGCTGTCCTTCCTTAGTCACATGGCCCACGATAAAGGTGGCAATGTTGTTAGTCTTAGCCAATTGCATGAGTTCTGCTGTTACTTCACGCACCTGCGACACCGAGCCTTGCACCCCCGAAATATCAGGACTCATGATGGTTTGAATGGAATCAATCACCAAGAAATCAGGCTGAATCTGCTCAATCTGTGCGCGAATAGCCTGCATATTGGTTTCGGCGTAGAGGTAAAAGGCATTGTCACTATCGCCCAAACGCTCCGAACGCAATTTAATCTGCTCGGCAGATTCTTCCCCAGAAACGTAGAGCACAGTGCCTTTATCAGCCAATTGAATAGACACCTGCAACAGAAGCGTTGATTTTCCGATACCAGGGTCCCCACCAATCAGCACCAAACTTCCTGGCACGACACCACCACCAAGCACACGGTTAAACTCCTCCATCTCCGTCTTGGTTCTAGCATAATGAATCGAGCTCACGTCTTTTAGCTTGGTCGGTTTACTCTTTTCACCCGTCAAACTGACGCGCGCATTTTTAACCTCTTGGACTTCTACCTCTTCGACAAATGAGGTCCAAGCACCACAGTTGGGACAACGCCCCAAATATTTTGGAGAGTGATAGCCACACTCCTGACAAATAAACGTTGTTTTTTTCTTAGCGATAAGGCACACCCTCCTTCTCTTTTGACACGACTAACTTATTTCCCAGTTGACCCAAAACCACCTGTACGCACGCCGTCTGCTTCATCACCGTCAGCAACCAAGAAAGGCATGAACACCCCTTGAACAATGCGTTCACCAGCTTCAACCACAACAGGTTCATCAGTGATATTTTGCATTTGGGCAAAAATGTGACCTTCATTAGCAGGATTGCCATAATAATCCCCGTCAATGACCCCAACAGAGTTAATCAAAACCAAGCCTTTTTTACGTGGATTTGACGAACGGTCATAGAGGTAAAGCACTTCACCTGCCTGCATATAAGCCTTGACACCTGTTGGCACCAACTTGATTTCACCTGGGGCAATTTCTGTTGTCACGGCTGCTTTCAAATCATAACCCGCCGCATAGGCTGTTTCTCGTTTTGGCAATAAGTTGCTATCCGTAAATGACGAAACCAACTCAAACCCTCTCACTTTACTCATGTTATCATTCCTTTCTAAATTTCCTTGCCTTCATAGGTAAAACGAATGTGGGGAAAGCTTTTCTCGGCGTCTTTTCCTTCCATGAAAGCTTTGGCGTCCTTAGTTATTTGAGCAAAATCAATGCCTTGTTGCTTCGCCGCAAAAACACAGCCACAGTAGCATTGACGGTAGATATCATACTCATCGCACATTTCAACCGAACGACGGTAGCCATTATTTTTTTTGAAATCACTTGGCAAATACTTAGTAGCATAAACTTTTTGCACGTCAATGCCCACGCTATTGATGAGCTGCGAATTTTTATGCGGACTAATGGTCAAGGCACTGGCAAAATAGTCAAAACCAAGCTCCACAGCCATTTGAGCTGTTTTATCCAAACGGTAATCAAAGCAAACCTTGCAACGGTCGCCACCCTCAGGCTCTTCTTCCAAACCATGCACCTTTTGGAAATACTCTGAGGGCTCATAAGGTGCCTCGATAAATTGTACCTGATTGCCCGTTCTTTCGTTAAAATCCGACACAAATTGCTGAACAACGTAGGCCCTGCGATGGTATTCCACCTTAGGATGAATATTGGAATTGGCAAAATAAACCGTCAAATCTGCATACTGCGTCAAGTACTCCAAGGTATATGTCGAACACGGCGCACAACAAACGTGAACAAGAATGCGAGGTCGCACCTCTTCTTTCAGCCATTGTTTGGCCATTTGTTGCATGACACGGTCATAGTTGATTTTTTGATTGGGATTCATTTTAGATAAAATCTCTTCTAAATCAATCACAATTGTCTTCCTTTCCTCGTCATTTCTAAAAGTCCTTCCATTATACCATAACTCCCAGCACATGACAGACGGCCAACCTTTCCAAACAAGACTTAATCCCCCTCATTTTTCGAAAGCCGTTACAAATAATGAAGACAAACAAGGTTTTCTTGTGATATAATGGAAGTTGTAATCTTGCTCGTTTAAGAGAGGAGAAAAAATGGTAAGACAAAAAATTTCTGTCTTAGGGCCCGGTTCGTGGGGAACCGCTCTCGCCCAAGTATTAAACGATAATGGGCATGACGTTTGTCTCTGGGGAAATGTTCCCGAACAAATCGATGAAATCAACACGGAACATACTAATATACGTTACTTCAAAGACAAACATCTCTCAGAAAACATCAAGGCAACGCTTGATTTATCTGAAGCCCTAAAAGACGCGGATGCTGTCTTATTTGTCGTCCCCACAAAAGTCATGCGTCTTGTTGCAAAACAAGTCGCTGAGGTGCTTGACCATAAGGTCGTCGTGATGCACGCGTCAAAAGGCCTTGAGCCTGGAACACACGAACGCCTATCAACTGTTATTGAGGAAGAGATTCCAAAAGAACTACGTTCTGACATCGTGGTGGTTTCTGGACCAAGCCATGCCGAAGAAACCATTGTTCGTGACATCACTTTGATTACAGCTGCTTCTAAGAAAATGGAAACCGCCAAATACGTCCAAGAACTCTTCAGCAACAACTATTTCCGTCTTTACACCAATTCAGATGTGATCGGTGTTGAAACGGCAGGTGCCTTGAAAAATATCATCGCCGTTGGAGCTGGGATTTTGCACGGACTTGGTTATGGTGACAATGCCAAGGCCGCTGTTATCACACGTGGTCTAGCAGAAATCACACGTTTAGGGGTGAAAATGGGTGCCAACCCGTTAACCTACATCGGACTTTCTGGTGTGGGGGATCTCATCGTAACAGGAACCTCTGTTCATTCTCGTAACTGGCGCGCTGGTAATGCCCTAGGAAAAGGCGAAAAACTAGCTGATATCGAGAAAAACATGGGAATGGTTATCGAAGGGATATCAACTACCAAGGTTGCTTACGAATTGGCAAAAGAACTAGATGTCTATATGCCAATCACCAGTGCCATTTACAAGGTCATCTACGAAGGTTATGATGTCAAAGAATGTATCGTTGCCTTGATGTCTGGCGACTTCCGTTCAGAGGACGAATGGCACTAAACTCACATTTTTAATAAGTCATTGAATTGAAACAAAAGGAGACTCTCACATGAAAAAAGTTAAAAAGGCTGTCATTCCGGCTGCCGGTCTTGGAACACGTTTTTTGCCAGCTACTAAAGCATTAGCCAAAGAAATGTTACCAATCGTCGACAAACCAACCATCCAATTTATCGTTGAAGAAGCTTTGAAATCAGGTATCGAAGATATTTTGGTGGTAACTGGAAAACAAAAACGTTCTATCGAAGACCACTTTGATTCAAACTTTGAATTAGAGTACAACCTAGAACAAAAAGGAAAAACAGACCTTCTTAAACTAGTAAACGACACCACAGCAATCAACTTGCACTTCATCCGCCAAAGCCACCCACGTGGACTTGGAGATGCTGTTCTTCAAGCCAAAGCATTCGTTGGAAACGAACCTTTCGTGGTGATGCTCGGGGATGATTTGATGGATATCACAGATGATAAAGCTGTGCCATTGACTAAACAACTCATCAACGATTACGAACAAACACACGCTTCAACAATCGCTGTGATGTCTGTTCCTCATGATGAAGTGTCATCTTACGGTGTTATTGCACCTCACGGTAAAGGTGTCAATGGACTTTACAGTGTGGAAACTTTTGTTGAAAAACCAGCCCCTGAAGACGCACCAAGTGATTTAGCGATTATCGGTCGCTACCTCCTTACTCCAGAAATCTTCAATATCCTTGAAACACAAGAACCTGGAGCTGGTAACGAAATTCAATTGACAGATGCTATCGATACGCTTAACAAAACACAACGTGTTTTCGCTCGTCAATTCAATGGCAGCCGCTACGATGTCGGTGATAAATTTGGTTTTATGAAAACATCTATCGAATATGCCCTTCAACACCCTCAAGTCAAAGACAATATGAAACAATACTTGATTGATTTAGGGAAAGAATTAGAAGGTACAGCACCTAAACAAACAAAAGAAGACTAAAAAGCAGCCCCCTCAAGCTCAACTTGAGGGGGCTTTTTAGCGCCTTACAAGGCTAAAAAGACAAGTAAAACATTTAGAATAATATAGGCTGCTAGAGCTAGCCAGCGTTGCCACGGTTGAAATAACTTTTCATCAACCTGCGTTGGTAAAAAGACGGCACACAAGAGTCCTCCGACAATACCACCAATATGTCCGACAATACCAATACTTGGGCTAAACAGATTAAACAATAAGTTAATGGCAATCAAGATTTGGTAATTACGCCCAACTTCCTTTAAAAAAGGGTCTTTACCAAAATAGCCAACAACCATGGTCGCGGCAAAAACGCCAAATAAAGACGTCGAAGCCCCTGCTGCAATCACATTTGGCGTGAAGAAAAGGGTAAAGACGTTTCCAGCAATCCCAGATAAGACATACAAAGCCAGAAATTTATGATGTCCCCAAATCTGCTCGGCCAATTGTCCAACAAAATAAAGTGTCAATGCATTAAAAATAAAATGCTGCCAACCAATGTGAACAAAAATCGGAGTGACCAAGCGCCATAATTGGCTAGGGTCGTAGGCAACGTAAGCTCCGTACATTCCCCCAAAATTAAAAACAGCTGTTCCAGTGCTGGCATTTCCCAAATAAAGTACCTGCATGGCTAAAAAGACAAGAGTCGTCATGGCCAGTAATATCATGGTTACTGGGCTTTTTCGTAAGGCATCCCTCATCGACTAAAAACCTCCCTCACTGCAATGTCATAAGTATCTTCGTGAAAATCCTGTTCTTGAAAATGGTAAATGGTGCTGACCGTCTGTCCGTGATAATCTGATAAATAACGGTCGTAATAGCCCCCACCGTAACCAATACGAAAACCCGCACGGTTAAAGGCAACACCAGGAACATGAATCAAATCAATCTCTGACTTGTCCACAGCCTCATCACTACTTAGCGGTTCCCACAGACCAAAAGAAGTCTGCACCAGCGACTCTTTTTCATAAGGACAAAAGACCATGCGTCCCTGTGGATAAGTCTTAGGCACAAGAATACATTTACCATCTTTCTCAGCCTGACGGATCAGCAATTGCGTATCGTATTCAAAATCAAAAGCTAAATAAGTCGCAATAACCTTAGCGTCCTGATAAGCCTTAGAGGCGGTCAAATCTTCCAATAACTGGAGATCTCTCACCTGCTTTTCTTTCCGATCTTGCCCCTTTAAGGCTGCTAAAATCTGCTGTCGTACGTGTGATTTTTCCATGCTATTATCATACCATAAAACCTTTTTTCCTAATAACGAAAACTTTGGAAAGGCATGACAAAATCGACTATTTTAGCTTTTGGAAAGAAGATTTTTAATAGATTTAAGGTTTCTTTAAGGTTTACCCGCTATAATAAGATTTATCCTAGATAGCGGTTCTCCCAAACCGCTGGGAATAGTCTCTTTAGAATTATTCCCCTTTCATAAATCTCCTGGGCATGATTGAAAAATCATGTCCTTCCCTTTTTGGCCACTGTTTTCCCCACAGTGGTTTTTTCATTTAAAACATAACAAAAGACGCAAAACCAAGGTTTTGCGTCTTTTTTATTTCTAATTGGCTCTTTCTTTTAAGAAACCTGAGATTTCACGAACGGCAAATGGTAGGGCATCCTCATTTGGGCTCATTTTAGGATGGTGAAGGGCATAAGGTGTACCTACCCCAAGCCAAAACATAACGCCAGGAATGTGATTTAAAAGGTAACCAAAATCCTCACCAGTCATGGCTGGCAAACAGTCAATCAAATTGACAGCTTCTTGAGCTTCAAAGAAAGCCATCAATTCACGCGCCAATTCAGGGTCATTTTCAACAGGAAGATAGCCTCCTTGTTTGAGTTCCACGTCGACTTCTATACCAAAACTGGCCGCAACACCTTGAGCAATTTCAGTTAAGCGTTTTTGAATGTGCAGGCTCATCTCCTGTGTCAACGTTCGAATAGTCCCATGCAGCTGTGCGGTTTCTGCAATGACATTATTGGTCGTGCCTGAATGGAAAGAACCAAAGGTCACCACCCCACCTTGAATAGGGTCAACATTGCGGCTCACAATCGTCTGCACCTGCGTCACAAAGTAAGACGCAGCAACCAAGGCATCGTTAGCTTCGTGAGGAAAAGCAGCGTGTCCGCCCTTGCCTTTAAAGGTTACCAAAACTTCACAAGTCCCTGCAAACAAGGTTGAGGTATTGGTCCCAATATCACCCACCTTAAAATCAGGTCGCACATGCAAGCCATAAAATTCATCTGGTTTCCAATCGCCAAAAGCATTGTCCTGATACATGAGCATGCCACCTGCTTCGTTTTCTTCGGCTGGTTGGAAGAGAAACAGAACATTATTTTTAGGCTGTTTTTGCACCAATTCATTGAGCAGACCAAGGGCAACCGTCATGTGGATATCGTGTCCACAAGCGTGCATGCGCCCTTCGTGCTGGCTCGCAAACGGCAACCCTGTTTCTTCAACAACAGGCAAAGCGTCAATATCTGTACGCCAACCAATTGTTTTTTCAGGGGCATATCCCTTGATAAAGACAAGAATACCTGTACGCCAAGTGCGTTGTTCTACAAAGTCTTTTCCAGCCGTTATCTCTGCAATCCGCTCCAAAAGATAGGCTTGTGTTTTGAATTCTTCCAAACCAATTTCTGGAATTTGATGCAAATCGCGACGAATTTTCACTAAATCTAAAGTCATATCGCAAACTCCAAATGGGTTTTATAAATGACGTAGAGCGTCCTCTAGGGCTGTTTTTTGTTGAGTTTTCGCATCGATTTCTTTAATGATGCGAGCAGGGACACCTGCTACCACGACATTTTCAGGAACGTCTTTTGTAACAATAGCTCCCGCTGCAACGACCGAACCATTACCAACCTGAACCCCTTCAATCACAACGGCATTCGCTCCCACAAGAACGTTATCACCGATACGAACAGGTTCTGCTGAAGCTGGCTCAATCACGCCTGCAAGGACCGCACCCGCACCGATGTGGCTATTTTTCCCAACAATCGCGCGACCACCAAGAACCGCACCCATATCAATCATAGTGCCAGCACCGATTTCAGCACCGATATTAATCACAGCTCCCATCATCACCACCGCATTGTCCTCAATGGTTACTTGGTCACGAATAATCGCACCTGGCTCAATACGAGCATTGAGATGACGTTTATCCAGCAAAGGTACCGCAGAATTACGCCCATCTTGTTCCACCACATAATCCTTGTTTTCAGTCAGATTAGCCAAAAGTGGCTCAATATCTTTCCAATCCCCAAAAAGCACATTGCCAAGCTTGAGAACATTTTCTGGAACAGCCGCTGCCAACTCTCCCTCAAAAGTCACCTTCACATTTGTCTTTTTCTCCGCATTACCAATAAAAGCAATAATCTCTTGCGCCGTCATTTTTTGTGCAGTCATCTCTTTTTCTTCTCCCATCCAAAGTTAGTTAATTGTTTACTATTATACCAAATTTTCAGAAAATTTGGAAAGGAATTTGGTTATTTATTCACCCCAAATAATTTTTTCACTCAAAAAAAGACCTCCTTCAGGAAGTCTTTCAAACAAACTCAGTTACTTACTGGAGTGAAAATCAATTTTGCTAAATCTGCTGGTACTGCATCATCTGTATTATAAAAAGAGGTTGTGATAATTTCTCCTTCAGATAGTTTAACAGTAACGTCCATATTACCTGGATTTAAAGATTGACTTCGTTCATCACCAGATTCCTCATTATAAATTCCTATATTCCAACCCAAGTTTTCAAATTCAGTATCCATCGTCATGTTTGTGCTTAAAGTATATGTTCCAGCTGGAATATCTCTACCGACAACATAATTGCCAATTCCAATTTCATTTGATTGTGAAACATTCTCAACTGCTGTAAGTTTGATTTTAGAAATATTTGAAAAGTCTAAAGTGTCACCTTCAAATAATATAACTCTGATTACTGACGGAGAAGTTGTATCCCCACTGTCTGTCGAAGCACCAGTCCAGTTGATATATAGTCCAGAATACGTCTTACTTCTATCACCCATGATATTGCCATTGCCACCAGTAATCTCTAAATCATAGATTCCAGGCTTAATATCACCAGATTCCCCAACAGTAATTTTTCCAGTTATATATAACTCATCAGTAGAAACCGAAGAATCTGCCAATTTATTAATTTCTTCTAAGAAACTTGCTTCCTTGCTTGATTTAGTTTTAGAAGCAACTATATTTCCTGTTTTATCTGCACTTGATGAATTATCCATAGCAGAATCAATCGCTGCACCGTAGGCAGATTGAGTTATCAAAACAATGATAAATGCTAATATTGCAACAATAATTGAAACTAGTGATAAAACCTTTTTATTTTTTCTATTAATTATTACTGATATGGCGCCTATAATAAGAGCTACTAAAGCTCAAGCAGCTGAACCATTATTGATAAATGGCATCCAAGAAGTTAAAAGCGCTATTCCTCCTACAACAACCGCAATTATCGCAACAACTTTATGTTCATTATTTTTATTTTCCATATTTTATTTCCAACGTTCTAAATTCTTACAATTACTCTTGAAACTTTTTCAAACTAGCAAGGTATAGTGAACCACCAATAATAGCTAAAATTCCACCAACCCAGCCTAAAAATGGGATAATTGCCAAAGCTCCTCCAACAATCAGCAATACATTAGGTGCTGAACCAATACGGTCGTCATCTTTATAATATACAGAACCTACAATTCCAAGAACTAAAATAGCAATTTTAACAAATAAAGCCAAAGTGCTAGCTAGTGTCGTTGAAGTGATTGAAATTGCTGAACCACCATTGTAAGCAGTATCAAGTGTAGTTGCAACATCATTTAATGCGCTTGCTGTGATAATAAGGACCGCTATTAGCAGAAAAATTCCTCCGACAAGTCCTACAATCCCGTTAATTAAAGCTAATTTTTTTGTTTTCATAATCGTACTCCTGTAAGTTATAAATTACACCATAAAATATTAATCATTATTATCCTTGGTTTCTTGTAATTTTTTCCATTTTAAGAATTCTTGAAATTCTTGATAATCTTCCTCACCAATAAAGCTTGAATCCTCTACACTTTTAGTAGTTTTATCATCTTCCATTGTTGGGGAAATAAAATCAACAACATTATTCACAATGGAATTTTTAGTCTCTATTTTTTTCTTTTTAAATGTTTTTCCAGACTTTATTGCAGTATCAGCATTAATCTTATTGTTAAATACATTACCTAAAATAGCACCTAAACCAACCCATTTTCCTGCTTTAGTAAGTCCATCAATAATTTGTACTAAAACACCTACCATAAGCATTAGAAACATGAGACTATATAGCATTGCCAAACCTCCAAATAATAGTTTGAGAAGTCCTAAAAAATGATAACAATCGCTAAAATTCCAGAACAACCAAGTAAAGCTTTACCAACATTATTATTCATTTAGTTCACCATTCTTATTGTAAGGCTATTGCCATCTGATCTGTATATGATTTTAGGCTGTCACGATAGTCCTTTAAATACTCTACTATACTGTCTTTTCCAGTAATTCTAGCATTTCCTAAAGAACCATACGCTTCTTTTTGTGTTTCTACACTAGAAGTTACAGAATCTCTCATTGATTGATAAGATTCGACATCTCCTAAACCATATTGTGAGACGACTACTTCATAATTTGAAATGTATTCATTTACGATAGCTTCATACATTTTCAAATAGTCATTATAGGTTACAATACTTTCGATTGTTGAATCAGACGTATCTGTTGGATTAAAATCACTATTAACTGCTTCTGTTGAACTTGATGAACTAGCCACAGTTTCAGTTGAAGAAACTAAATTAGTTGATTCAGTAGTGCTACTTGTTGAAGTAGTATCTTCCTTAGAAGAACAAGCAGAAAAAAATGAAACAGACAGTGCAGTTATAGCAATTAACGCTAGTTTATTTTTCATATTTTCATATCTCCATTTTCCTTAAATTTTTCCACAATCATTATATCTATATATATATATATATATATGATTTTGTCAATCGGTTTCAGAGAATTTTTTAAGGAAATTTTAAGGATTTTTTTCACGCAAAAAAAGCTCCCTTACGGAAGCTTTTTTATCTATGTTAATGATGCATTAAAGACGTGCGTTCAATTCAGCTGACAAGTCTTCAAATCCTGGTTTACCAAGAAGAGCAAACATGTTTTTCTTGTATGCTTCTACACCTGGTTGGTTGAATGGGTTAACAGCGTTAAGGTAACCTGAAAGACCAATAGCCAACTCGAAGAAGTAGATTGTATAACCAAGAGTGAATTCATCTTGTTGAGGAAGTGTCAAGAACATGTTAGGTACTCCACCGTCAGTGTGAGCAAGAAGTACACCATCAGTTGCTTTTTTGTTTACGAAATCAACGTCTTTACCTTGAAGGTAACCAAGGCCATCAAGGTCTTCTGACAATTCAGGAATAACAACGTTTTTACGTGGTTTATCAACACGAACAACTGTTTCAAAGATGTTGCGGTAACCTTCTTGGATGAATTGTCCAAGTGAGTGAAGGTCTGTTGAGAAGTTTGCAGATGTTGGGTAGATACCTTTTTGGTGTTTACCTTCTGATTCACCTGCTAATTGTTTCCACCATTCACCAAAGTATTGCAGTGATGGTTCATAGTTTGCCAAGATTTCAGTTACATAACCTTTACGGTAAAGGATGTTACGGATAGCAGCGTATTGGTAAGCAATGTTTTCTGAAAGTTTGTCAGATGACAAATCTTTGCGCGCTGCGTTAGCACCATTCATAAGAGCTTCAATATCAATACCTGCAGCAGCAATTGGAAGAAGACCTACTGGTGTCAATACTGAGAAACGTCCACCAACATTATCTGGCACAACAAATGTTTCCCAATCGTTAGCAACAGCTTCTACTTTAACAGCACCTTTTGCTTTATCAGTAGTTGCATAGATACGTTTGTTAGCTTCTTCTTGACCGTATTTTTCAATCAAAAGTTCTTTGAAGACACGGAAAGCAATCGCTGGTTCAGTTGTTGTTCCTGATTTAGAAATAACGTTTACTGAGAAATCTTTATCTTTCACGTATTCGACAAGATCTGCTAAGTAACTTGAAGAAATTGAGTTACCTGCGTAAAGGATTTGTGGACCTTTACGGTCTGCAGATGCTTGTAAGTTGTAGAAATGATTACTCAAAAAATCGATAACGGCACGCGCCCCAAGGTATGAACCACCAATACCGATAACAACAAGCACTTCGCTGTCTGATTGGATTTTAGCAGCAGCTTTTTGAATACGAGCAAATTCTTCTTTGTCGTAGTTTTCTGGAAGGTCTAACCAACCAAGGAAGTCAGAACCAGGACCTGTTCCTTTGCGCAAGTACTCATCAGCGGCACTTACTTGAGCTTGCATAAAATCAACTTCTTCTTGTTCAACAAATTGACCTAAAAGCTTTGAATAATCAAATGTAATATGTGTCATTTTTATCCTCCTCGAATACAATCTCTCTTCTATATTACTCTTTTATCCTTTATTTTTCAATGATTTTTAACAAAATAGGTCAAATAAATAAAGCGTTTGCTATTTTCAGAAAACATTCAGAAAAAGTACACAAAAATCAAGTTTTTTCTGTAAAAAAACAACATAAAAAGTCCTAAAAATTTAGGCACCTATTTTTAGAAATAAAAAAAGAGCACACACCTACAATCGCTTAGGGCTGCTGGATTCCTCCCCTGACCCACTTCACGCGAAGATGTTGCTCCGATAAGTATTATATCATAATTAAGAAATGATGCAAGCCAGAACTATGCTTTTGCCTGTTTTTGTTGGGCTTTTTTCTTTTCGCGATTACGACGGAAAAAATCTTGCATAATTCCCGCGCATTCAGCTTCTAGAATCCCTGTTTCCACCTCAACTCGGTGATTGAGGCGAACATCGGTCAAAATATCGTACAGGCTCCCAGCACCGCCAAATTTTTGATTAGTAGCTCCGTAAATCACCTGCGGAATGCGAGCTAATCCAATAGCACCGCTGCACATGACGCAAGGTTCAATGGTGACAAACAAGGTGCTATCCAGTAAACGCCAGTTGCCCTCTTTTTCGTTGGCTTCGTTAATGGCCATGATTTCAGCGTGTAAAATAGCTTTTTGCTGCTCCTCACGCGCATTGTGCCCACGACCGATAATCTCACCGTCTTTGACGATAACGCAACCGATAGGAATTTCACCTTTGGCTAATGACTTTTGTGCTTCTTTGAGCGCTTCTCGCATAAAATACACCTTTTCTTCCTGCGTAAATGCTGACATTACAAGTCACCTAATTGCCATGATTTGTGCGGCACGGCTAAATCAACAGGAACGTCTTTGGCATAGTGTTGGGTTTGTTCTTTCAGCACTTGCAAGTGTTTTGTCGCATCAATGCCTTCTGGTGGAATTGGTGGGGTATGTGTCAAAACAAGGGATTTAACGGCTGCTTTATGGGCAATTTCGCCAGCTTCCTTGCTTGTCAAATGAGCTGGGTGGTTTTCATTGCCTTCATAAAGGTAAACATCCGCTAAAAAGAGGTCTGCATCCTTGGCAAATGCATCCAAGCCATCAAAGTAACCCGTATCACCAGTAAAGACTAGGACTTGACCAGTAGCTCTTTCAACGATACGAAAAGCGTAGCAAGGAACTGGGTGAACGGTTTTGATAAAGGTCACATCAAAAGGACCAATGTGTTCAACACCTGTCACATCATAAGCTCTACCTTCTGAAACGCCAAGCATAGTTAATTTGTCAAATTCATACAAGTCTTCCTTGTGTCCATAAATTGGCAAAACTTTTGGTGTCCAAAGGTGTTTTGGATACAATTGGAAATAGTGGCGCAACACACCCAAGTCAGCGATGTGGTCAGGATGATAATGCGAAATAATCACGGCATCCAAATCAATCGGGCTGATTTCTTTTTCCAGTTCTGTCACGGCACGACTACCGCAGTCCATCAATAATTGAAAACCATCTTCACCAGTAACGAGATAAGAAGTTGTTCCACCGTCATCGTGTGGATAAGCTCCCCAACAACCAAGTGCTGTTAACTTCATAGTACACCCCTCCTTTATTTATAAACCATTATAACACAAAAAGACCCAACCTTGACAGGTTGAGTGAAGTCTCAGAAATTACGGTCGCTTCGATTGTAACCGTAGCGTTCAAAGAAATCTTCACGAAATTCCAAAAGATTGTCATCCATAATGGCTTGACGGACTTTTTTCATCAAGTTGACAAGGAAGTAAAGGTTGTGGTAACTTGTCAAACGCAAACCAAAGGTTTCATCAGCTTTTAGCAAATGACGGATGTAAGCACGCGTGTAATTGCGGCAAGTGTAGCAATCACAGTCATGGTCAAGCGGTGTAAAGTCTTCGGCATATTGGGCGTTTTTAACCACCAAACGTCCTTCGCTGGTCATGCAGGTACCGTTTCGAGCGATACGCGTTGGCAAGACACAGTCAAACATATCAATTCCTCGGATAACCCCATCAATCAAGCTATCAGGTGCTCCAACACCCATCAAGTAACGTGGTTTATTTTCAGGCAAAATAGGCACCGTGAAATCCAAAACCGCGTTCATTTCGGCGTGTGATTCCCCAACAGCTAAACCACCGATAGAATATCCTGGAAAATCCATGCTAACCAAGTCATGAGCTGACTGGCGGCGAAGGTCTTCAAATCCAGCCCCTTGCACGATACCAAACAAGCCTTGGTCATGTGGTCGGCGGTGTGCTTTCAAACCACGTTCTGCCCAACGGCTAGTACGCTCGATAGATTTTTTAACGTAATCATAAGGTTGGTAGAATTGTGGGCATTCATCAAAACTCATCATGATATCAGAACCCAAATTATTCTGAATCGAAATGGCTTTTTCTGGAGAGAGGAACATCTTAGCACCGTTGAGGTGGTTTTTAAAGGTTACCCCTTCTTCTGTGATATTACGCGTTTCTGCTAATGAATAAACCTGAAAACCACCACTATCTGTCAAGATGGCTTGGTCCCAATTCATAAATTTGTGCAGACCGCCAGCACGCGCAATCAAATCATCACCTGGACGCAACCAAAGGTGATAGGTATTGGCCAAAATAATACCAGAACCCATTTCTTTGAGTTCTTCTGGGGATTGAGTCTTAACAGTAGCCTGCGTTCCCACAGGCATAAACATTGGTGTCGGGAAAGTGCCGTGCGGTGTGATAATCTCACCCAAACGCGCTCCCGTGTGTTTTTCTTTCTTAATTAAACGATATTTAATGGGATAATCTGTCATATTTTCTCCTAGCTACCACAAAAAACAGTTGTGGGCAATGTCAATACATTCTCAAAATAATGGTAAAAATAACCTTTACGATTCTACCAAAAAAGTAGCTGTTTGTCATGCAGTTCTTATTATATGCTATTTCTAATACAATATGTTATAATAAAAAGCACGATTAAAGGAGGTTTTTTGACATGACTGCTTCAGAAACACGCCGACAAGCGCGAGAGTTTCTTAAAACACTGACTGGTAAATACCAGCTCTTTATTGTTACTATCATTTTATCTATTTTAACCATTTCCCTATCTTACCGTCAAACCATCGTTTCTTATGGTGATGTGACCACATTTGTGAATTTTTCAACCTCACTTCCACCACTTATTCAAATTTTATTGACCCTATTTTTAGCGTCAGCAAGTTATGCGGTGCTTGATGTGCTACGTGCCAAAAGAACCGAAGTGAGCGTTTCAGACAATATGATTGTCTTTTCAAACGAACTCTTTTGGAAATTTGTTGTGACAGCTATTGTTAAATGGTTCTTCATTTTCTTGTGGTCTTTGATTGCTATTGCTGGTGGTGTGATTTTATCACTTGGTATGGTCGTTAGCGTTGACAACAACCTAGCTGGTTCTGCTATCATTTTCGTTGGTTGCGCTATGGCTCTTATTGGAACATTCTTTGCCATCATGAAGCAATACGCTTATAGTATGACGACATACGTGCTTTACGACGAAGTCAACAACGGTACTTACCGAGGACCTCGTCAAGTGATTGCCAAAAGCCAAGCCTTGATGGATGGTAACAAATGGCGTTTCTTCTGCCTTGAGTTTAGCTTCATCGGTTGGGATATTTTGACCGCCCTTACCTTTGGTTTGCTTTACTTCTACACGCTACCATACAGAACAACTGCAAACCTTATCTTCTACGAAAACTTGCTTGAACAAGAAGAAATCTAAAAAAAGCCTTTCAGCCAGTAGTGGTTGAAAGGCTTTTTTATTGTCCCTCATTCTTCATAAAGAGCAAGGGGTGAGCGTCCTGATTGCTTGACATCTTCTTGACACTTGGGGCAAAGACCGTGGGCGGTTACCTGTATTTTTGTGATTTGGTAGCCCGTTTGCTCGTAAGCTTCTTTTCCAATGTCAATCGCATCCACATCCATAAAATCAGCGATGGCACCGCAGCATTTGCAAATGATATTGATGTGCTGGTGTCCCATAAAATCATAGTAAGTGGTTGGATTGTTTGTGACCTTTAATTCCGTCACAAATCCCTCATCGACTAAAACTTTTATATTATTATAAACCGTTGCCAAACTCAAACTTGGGTGTTCTGGCAACAAATCTTTGTAAATTTTATCGGCACTAGGATGCTCGGTGCTATTTATCAGATAAGCAATGATAGCTTTACGTGTTTCCGTGATACGAATGTGTTTTGCCCTTAAATGCTCAATCACATTTTCATAAGCATCTAATGGACGATGATGGGTATGAATATCCATAGCAAAGCCTCCTTCCTCGTTTGCTGTATTCATTATAACACAGTTTAAAAGCTAAGAAAGAAAGCGGTGCTCGTTTTATTTTTGTCTTTATCGACAAAAAATTCTTGAAATTCATTTTATATATAATGCAAAAAGAGCATAAAAACTGAGAGTCGCTTTCTGCGAACTCTCAGTTTTTTCATAATAAGTTTTGATATTCAATCTTGATGCATTTATTCATGACGATGTTATCACGGCCTGCAGCTTGTAACAGATCAGCAGCTTCTTGGCTTTCTAGACCAAGTTGTGCCCAGAAAATATCGGCATCTGTTTCTAGGAAATCTTTAGCGACTTCTGGAAGAAATTCACTGCGTCTGAAAACATCCACAATATCAATGTGAACAGGAACATCTTGCAACCTAGCATAAGCTGTTTCATTTAAAACCTTCTGCCCTGCTAATTTGGGATTGACAGGAATAATAGTGTAGCCTGCTTCTTGCATGATCTTAGAAACACGGTAAGCAGCACTGTCCTCACGATGAGATAGCCCAACCACAGCAATGGTTTTAGCATTTTTCAGATAGTCCGCTATCACGGTTTGGCTCGGATTTTGGAAAGTAGTCATCGCAGAAACCTCCTAAAAATGTCTTTTCTTCAGTATAACACACTTCTTTCTAAAAATGAGATGACAAACCTTGCCATCTCATGTCTTTTATTTAGCTTCGTACCAAGTTTGCCCTGCATTTTCGTCTGCAATAAGTGGTACTGACAAATCAATTGCAGATTCCATGGTTTCTTTAACCAATTTTTTAACGGTTTCAAGCTCATCTTTTGGCACTTGAAGAATGATTTCATCGTGCACTTGCAGCAACATTTTAGTCTTGAATTGTCCCTCAACCAAGGCTTTATCAAGGTTAATCATGGCAATTTTGAGAATATCGGCAGCACTTCCTTGAATAGGCGAATTGATAGCGGTACGTTCGGCAAATTGACGGACGTTGAAGTTGCGAGCATTGATATCTGGCAACTCACGGCGGCGGTGGAAGAGTGTTTCCACATAGCCTTTATCTTTGGCATCACGCACCACGCGCTCCATGTAATTCTTGATGCCTGGGTAGCGTTCAAAGTACGTGTCAATGTACTGCTTGGCCAATTTCCGCGGAATGCCTAAGTTGTTGGCAAGCCCATAGTCTGAAATACCATAGACAATACCAAAGTTTACTGCCTTAGCATTGCGACGGTCATTTGGCGTCACGTCTTCTGGCTTGTCAATACCAAAGACACGCATGGCAGTTGAGGTGTGGATATCTGCTCCCTCACGGAAAGCCGCAATCAAATGCTCATCATTTGAAATGTGGGCAAGCACACGCAATTCAATTTGCGAGTAGTCCGAACTCAACAAGAACTCATCTTCTGTTTCAGGCACAAAAGCTTTTCGAATCAAGCGCCCTTGTTCCAAACGCACAGGGATATTTTGCAAGTTCGGGTCCACACTTGATAGACGTCCTGTCTGCGTCAAATCTTGCAAATAGCGGGTATGGATTTTGCCGTCTTGTAAAATGAAATCCTGCAAACCAACGATATAAGTGGATTGGAGCTTGGCAATTTGGCGGTATTCCAAAATTTTAGACACAATTGGAGAAATCGGGGCCAAACGTTCCAAAACATCTACGGCCGTTGAATAGCCTGTCTTGGTTTTCTTGGTGTAGCTAGTTGGCAACTGCATCTTGTCAAACAACAATTCACCCAATTGTTTTGGTGAGTTGATGTTGAATTCCATGCCTGCTAGGTCATAGATTTCCTGTGTCAATTCGTCAATAACGGCTTGGTTGGCTGCTTCCATATCTTGCAAGGTCGCTTTTTTTACGGAAATACCTGCGATTTCCATTTTCGCCAAGACATTTGCTAAAGGTTGCTCCATGTCAACTAACAAACTGGCTTGTTGGTGCTCAGCCAATTTGTCTAACATGGCTTGTTCTGAGTCGTTCAAAACAATGATTTTACGAGCTAAATGGCTGAGCAGCACCGCTTTTTCAGGAACAGCACGCTTAACGCCCTTGCCATAAACGGCCTCATCACTATCCAAAACGTGGTTGGTGTAAAGTCTAGCAATGGTTGACAACTCATTGTCCTCAACCGTTGATAAGAGGTACTTGGCAAGACGGCTGTCAAAGGCTGGCGCTGGCAAATCAATGCCTAAATGACTGAGTAGGACCTTGCTCCGTTTGAAATCGTAGGTCTTGATTGGCTTAGCCAAAGCGGCTTGGAACAAATCATCTTTGAGGAGTTCAAGATTGGTTGACGCATAAATCGCCTTGTCATTTCCCCAAGCAAAGCCAATGATAGGCTCAACGTGGTAATTGTCGCCCAAAATTTCAAAATAGAAAAATTGGTCATCTGTGAACATATCCGCACGCAAGCTGTCCACTTCTGTATAAGCCACGTCAAATGTTTCTTGCTTCTTAGGAGCACCTAAGCTGTCTTTAAACTGCTTGAAGCCCATGTCATCGTAAAAAGGCACCAATTTATCCAAATTAGGTCCTTGGTAGGCAATATCATCCAAACCAATGGTGATAGGAGCCGTCACATCAATGGTCGCCAAGGTCTTAGACAAGAAAGCTTGCTCTTTGTCGTTAATCAAGTTTTCCTTCATCTTAGACTTTTTCATGCCGTCAATGTTGTCATAAATGCCTTCCAGACTGCCGTATTCTAAGAGCAGTTTCAGACCTGTCTTTTCACCGATTTTGGTCACGCCAGGGATGTTGTCCGATTTATCCCCCATCAATGCCTTAAGATCAATGAATTGTTTGGGTGTGATACCCATTTTTTCCATGAGGTAAGCTGGGGTAAAGGCTTCAAATTCAGCCACGCCTTTTTTGGAAATCTCAACCGTGGTGTTGTTATCCGCCAGCTGAATCAAATCCTTGTCCCCGCTGACAATAGTCACATCGTACTCGTCTTCGTTTTCGGCTAATTTATCCAAAGTTCCGATGATGTCGTCAGCCTCGTAATTCACCAAATCGTAAAAAGTAATGCCCAAGGCGGTCAACATCTCACGAATGTAAGGCAGCTGCTCACGAAATTCTTCTGGCGTCTTGGCACGACCAGCCTTGTAATCTTCGTACATTTCCGTACGGAAAGTGGTCTTACCCGCATCAAAAGCCACCAAAACGTGCGTTGGCTGCACACGCTCTAGCAAGTGATTTAACATGAGGTGAAAGCCGTAAATGGCATTGGTATGCAAACCTGTTCGGTTTTTAAAACGGTCAATCTGATTGTATAAGGCAAAAAAAGCACGGTAGGCAACCGATGACCCGTCAATTAAAAGTAATTTTTTCTTGTTTTCCATGGCTTTATTATAACACATCTTGAGCTATCTCCTCTCCTCTTACGCACGATAGCTTGGCAAATGCTAACATTTAAATTTTCTTTAAGGCAATCCTTTTATACTATAGTCATTCCTAAAACTTTTCCAGTTAGTACCGCTAACTGACTATCATCCTAACAGACAGTTGCTGGAAGGATGTATCTTTTTCATAATCTCCTTAAAGTCTAGCCTAGCTAGGCTTTTTGTTTTTAGCCTAACAAGCTAACCAAAGACATCAAAATAGGCACAACCAGCAAGGTGAGTAGGGTGGATTCGGTAACCATAATAGCCGCATAATCCGCATCGGCACCGTACAATTTGGCTACGACAGGAGCATTGGTCATCACGGGCATCGCTGATTGGAGGATAAAGACTTGTTTCATCAGGGTCGGCATCGGCGTATGGCTCACGATGAGAAACATCAACAGCGGAGCTATGATAAAACGTCCCCCAAGCACCAACAAGATATCCTTGTTAAAACGCAACTGTGACAAACCAGCGTTAGCAATTGCCATACCAATAAAAAGCATAGACAAAGGAATGGTGAGATTGCCCAAATACTGCAAATCACTCATGAGAAAATCAGGCACATGAATGCCCAACAAGACCAATACCACTCCTAAAATGAAACCTAACAAAGGTGGTGAAAAGATTTTTCGCAAGCTATCCCGCCAATCAAAAGAGGGCGAAGCTTGCCCATCCATTTGAATCAAATAAGTCCCGATGGTCCAAAAGAAGGTCGTGTTGCACATATAATACACCAAAACATACGGAATGCTTTTGTCCCCAAAAAGGGCTTGGTTGATGGGGAGTCCGACAAAAATGGTATTGGAATTAAAAAACATGGAGATAAATAAGCCACGGTGCTGCTTTTCAACGGCAAATACTTGAGCAACCCCAACCGCGATAGCCAGCAAAATAACCATCGAAAGAGCTGGGAAACGCAATTGTGGTAACATATTCCCCAATTCAGCCGCCGTAAAACGATTGGTAATGGTAAAAATCATATAGCAGGGTAAGGCCAGCTGCGTGACGAGCTTGGCTATCAAAGACGGTGTCTTGGCGTCAAACCAACCTCTCTTGGTCAGCACATAGCCCACCACAATCATCACTAAGATAATCAAAACCCCTGAGATGCTATTTACAAAAGTTGTCATGGCTACTTCCTCTCAATTACAATGCTTTCAGTATAGCACATTTTTCTTGGCAATTTCTAGAGCAAAAAAGACGCGATTTCTATGAGAAATCACGTCTTTGTTCATTTGTCTGTTTTCTTAGATATTTGCCCAAACAGATTCAAGGATGTTGGTTTGGTCACGGTCTGGACCAACTGAGAAGGTTGAAATACGAACCCCTACAAGTTCACCAACACGACGAACGTAGTTACGAGCGTTTTCTGGAAGTTCATCAAGGCTACGGCAGCCTGTGATGTCTTCTGACCAACCTGGCAATTCTTCGTAGATTGGTTTGCAACGTTTCAATTGTTCAAGGCTTGCTGGGTAATGGTCGATGCGTTCACCATCAAGGTCATAAGCCACACAAATCTTAACTGTATCAAGACCTGAAAGCACGTCAATTGAGTTGAGTGACAAGTTTGTGATACCAGAAACACGGCGGCTGTGACGCATAACAACTGAGTCAAACCAACCCACACGACGTGGACGTCCAGTTGTTGTACCGTATTCATGTCCCACTTCACGGATGCGATCGCCCACTTCATCTAACAATTCTGTTGGGAATGGACCATCTCCGACACGGCTTGTGTAGGCTTTACATACACCAACAACTTTGTTGATTTTACTTGGACCAACACCAGATCCGATAGTTACCCCACCAGCTACTGGGTTAGAAGAAGTTACAAATGGGTACGTTCCTTGGTCAATATCAAGCATGACACCTTGTGCCCCTTCAAAAAGAACACGTTTACCAGCGTCTAGGGCATCGTTTAAAATCACTGACGTATCTGTCACGTAATCTTTAATGCGTTGACCATATTCATAGTATTCTTCGAAAATGTCGTCAAATTGAATTGGTTCGCATTCGTACATTTTTTCGAAGAGACGATTTTTTTCTTCCAAGTTCACGCGCAAGCGTTCTGCAAAGATATCTTTGTCCAAAAGGTCAGCAATTCGGATACCAACACGGGCTGCTTTGTCCATGTAAGCAGGACCAATTCCTTTGTTTGTTGTTCCAATTTTATTGGCACCTTTAGACGTTTCTTGCAAACGATCTAGTTTGATATGGTAAGGCAAAATCACGTGTGCACGGTCAGAAATGCGAAGGCTATCTGTTGTCACGCCTTCTTTGTGCAAGTAATCAAGCTCTGTTACCAATGATTTTGGATTGATCACCACACCATTTCCGATAACAGAAATTTTTTCTGGGAAGAAAATTCCTGATGGAATCAAGTGCAATTTGAATTTTTTACCATCGATAACGATTGTGTGTCCAGCATTGTCTCCACCTTGATAACGTGCGATTACCTCAGCGTCTTGAGACAAAAAATCTGTAATCTTACCTTTACCTTCATCACCCCATTGGGTACCAACAACTACTACTGATGTCATAATCTGTTCGATATGGATACCATGCCTATGTCAAGGCAGCTAAAATCAGCCTAAAAACTTGTTTTAACAGTCTTTTTGAAGCAATAGACTGGTATCTTCGTCCTTTCTGCACGACTTGGCAGGAATCTCACCTGCGAGTTTGTTTTACAATTTATTATATGACTTTTCTGTGTTTTTTTCAATATTTGACCTTGAGATTTTATTTTTTCCGAACTTTTTTTGAAAAAACGGCTTTTTTTCATATATTTTCTCTCATAGTTAAAATATTCAAACAACTCTTGGTAAAGCAAAACTTTTTTCATAGCAAATCTTTGCATTTTCAGACGCTTTTCCATAGAATAAATTTACATTAAAATGTATACCGTTTACATCATAATCATAGTAATTAGAGTAGCGAGGAATTACCATGTCACTTAATGGTTTACTAGAAAAATCACCAGCGACTTTGCCTATTCTTCAAGCAACTTTTGGGTTAGAAAGAGAAAGTCTTCGAATTGGAAAAGACCACCGTATCGCACAAACTGACCACCCTGCTTGCCTAGGCAGTCGCTCCTTTCACCCTTACATTCAGACGGACTACAGTGAAGCACAGCTAGAACTTATCACGCCTATCGCTCATTCCACAAAAGAAGCGCTCCGCTTTTTGGGAGCACTGACTGATGTTGCTGGCCGTTCCATCGATAAGTCTGAATACCTCTGGCCTTTATCAATACCACCAAAACTATGTGAAACAGACATTCACATTGCCAAGCTAGAGGATGACTACGAGTGCTACTACAGAAAACACTTGGCTGACGTTTATGGAAAAACACTGCAATCAATGTCTGGTATTCACTTCAACATGGAGCTTGGAAAAGATTTGGTCGCAAGCCTTTTTAAAGAAAGCGGCTATCAGTCTATTATTGATTTTAAGAATGATATTCACCTTAAATTAGCTCAGAATTTCCTACGTTTTCGTTGGCTTTTAACTTATCTGTATGGGGCTTCGCCAATAGCTGAAGAAGGCTTTTTTAGTAAAACTTTAGCCAAGCCCGTTCGCTCTATCCGAAACAGTCACTTAGGTTATGTTAATCATAAAGACATTCAGGTTTCTTACGAAAGCTTGGAAAAATACATTTCCGATATTGAGGCTTACATAGCTTCTGGCAAGTTGATTGCTGAAAAAGAATTTTACTCTGCGGTTCGCCTGCGTGGCAGCAAGCATGTTCGTGACTATCTGACAAATGGTGTCACTTACCTTGAACTGCGCACTTTTGACCTCAATCCTTTTGATAACCGTGGAATTACTCAAGAGACACTTGATACCGTGCACCTTTTTGTTCTTGCGCTTCTTTGGTTAGATAGTAGCTCTGCTATTGACCAAGACATCACAGAGGCTAGCAAGCTAAATGACAAAATTGCACTTAGCCACCCTCTAGATAAATTGCCTGAAGATGCTCCCGTCGAAATCATCCTTTTAGCTATGCAAGGAATTGTCGATTACTTTGAATTATCTGACTATTATCAAGGGCTTATCGATGCTATCAAAAATCAGATTGAGCATCCTGAACAAACTATCGCTGGACGCTTGCTAGAAGAGATTGACACCCTATCATTAGAATCTTTTGGGCAAAAACAAGGTCAAGCCTTTCACGATTATGCTTGGCAAGCCCCTTACGCACTCAAAGGCTATGAAAGCATGGAATTATCAACACAATTATTGATGTTTGATGCCATCCAAAAAGGTGTTCACTTAGAGATTCTCGACGAAAACGACCAATTCATCAAACTTTGGCACGGTGACCACGTCGAATACGTTAAAAATGCCAACATGACCGGCAAAGACAGCTACATCACACCACTTATCATGGAAAATAAAGTTGTCACTAAAAAACTATTGTCAAAAGCTGGTTTCCCAGTTCCAAAAGGTGAAGAATTCGCTGATAAAGCTGCTGCGCTCCGCTATTTCTCACAAATCAAAGACAAAGCTATCGTCGTCAAACCAAAATCAACTAACTTTGGACTTGGTATTTCTATTTTCAAGGAATCTGCCGACCTAACAGCTTATCAAAAAGCCTTGGATATCGCCTTTGCTGAAGATGATACTGTTCTTATTGAAGAATTCATTTCAGGTACGGAATACCGCTTTTTCGTCCTAGATGGCAAATGTGAAGCTGTGCTACTGCGTGTTCCTGCTAACGTCGTCGGAGACGGCAAGTACACCATCGCTCAATTAGTAGAGATGAAAAATCAAGACCCACTACGTGGACGTGACCACCGTTCTCCACTTGAAATCATTGACCTTGGCGATGTTGAAAAGCTCA